>JAOZNZ010000583.1 GCA_029933535.1 bacterium
CCATAGAGTTATTATTATCGCTAACGCTTTCTGCGATGATCGACCTCTTGAACAAATTTACAATGAGGCGGAAAAAGATATTGATGAAATTGTTAAAAAACTTTCTGAACCTCTACCGTTTAGAGCTGTTGAACAAATCGATTCTAACGCCCTTGCCACAGTTGACAACAAAACTCCTCCATCTAATTATTCTCCCGATGAATTTAGAGATATTGTTGAAAGATGCAAAGAATATATCCGCTCAGGAGATATTATCCAGGTCGTTCCTTCACAACGATTTGAATTCCCGACTGAAGTAGATTCATTTACGCTTTACCGCGCACTGCGGTGCATAAATCCATCACCTTATATGTTCCTGCTTAATTTCAATGACATGGCTCTCGTGGGGTCAAGTCCGGAAATTATGGTTACTCTCGAAAACGGTAAAGTTGAACTCAGGCCAATCGCGGGAACACGGCGGCGGGGAACTTCCGAAGCTGAAGACGTCGCTTTTGAAAAAGAACTCCTCGCAGATGACAAAGAACTCGCAGAACATACTATGCTGGTTGATCTCGGCAGAAATGATGTCGGCAGAGTTTGTGAATTTAATTCCGTCGCTATGCATGAACTTATGATTATCGAACGATACTCACATGTAATGCACATTGTTTCTGATGTTCAGGGAGAAATCCTGCCGGATAAAGATGCCTTCGACCTACTGGCAGCTACTTTCCCGGCCGGAACAGTCAGTGGAGCTCCTAAAATCCGTGCGATGGAAATTATTGATGAAATGGAAAAATGTCGGCGTGGTCCTTATGCCGGAACTGTTTGTTATCTCGGTTATGACGGTAATCTTGATTCGTGCATAACAATCCGAACCATTTTATTGAAAGATAAAAAAGCTTATGTGCAGGCCGGCGGAGGAATAGTAGCCGACTCAAAACCGGAGCTTGAATACAAAGAAACTGTAAACAAAGCCCGGGCAATGATTAAAGCAATTCATTTGGCAGGGAGATTGAAGTTGAACTTTTAACGTATAGTAAAATTAACCTAATTAATCTAATTTCTAATTGATCTAAATAAATTCCAATGTCCCAAAACCGAAAAAAGCTTTTTCTTTTGTTTATTTCTTTTTATTGTTCGTTGGTCATTCTTTAGGTAAATTAGATCAATTAGAAATTAGGTCAATTTAAATAAAACTTGACTAGAAATTATGCTGATAATTATCGATAACTACGATTCTTTTACCTACAACCTTTACCAATATCTCGGTGAACTCGGCGCAAATATGCTCGTTTTCAGAAATGATAAAATCTCCGTAAAAGAAATCGCCGAAATGAATCCTGAAAAATTACTCGTTTCGCCCGGACCTTGTACTCCCAACGAAGCCGGTATTTCCTGCGATGCAATAAAATATTTTGCGGGAAAAATTCCCGTTTTCGGTGTCTGCCTCGGACATCAAAGTATCGGACAGGTTTTCGGGGGGAAAGTTATTCGCGCGCGTAGACTTATGCATGGAAAAACTTCGCCAATTACTCACGATAATAAAGGTGTATTCGCCGGATTACCCAATCCGTTTGACGCAACGCGTTATCATTCATTAATAATAGAAAAAGAGAGTTGTCCGGATTGTTTTGAAATAACCGCTCATGCCGATGAAGATGAGATAATGGGAATTCGTCATAAAGAATTACAGGTTTTTGGTGTTCAATTTCATCCTGAATCAATTCTCACAACTCACGGCAAACAATTATTGAATAATTTTCTGGAGATGTAAGGAGAAGAATGGATTGATGGATATGGAGTGCAGGAATAAAGCCGCGATAGCGGCATTTACTGCGCGGGCGCGAAGCGACCGAAATACTTTGGAGTAGTGGAGTGATGGAGTAATAGATCGGTGGATTTTGTCCAACAAGTCCAATAGGTCCAATATGACCAATAACGAATAACGATTAACGATTTTACTATGCCTAATATTTCAACTTTCAAAAACGAAACTACTCAACAGTTAACCACTTTTAACCTTGAGAAAAACACTAAAACTATCACCGTACCACATGGTCAAAAAATCACCATCGGTGAAGTTGAAGGACATGGCTGTATTAAACAATTATGGCTGACCTTTCCCGGATGGTTTTGGCAGCATTGGAATCTTGACGCTCCGATAAGTCAAACTATCCTGAAAACATTAATATTAAGAATTTTCTGGGACGGAAGTGATACACCTGCCGTTCAATGCCCTGTTGGCGATTTTTTTGGAAATGGATTATGCGAAATTTCAAACTTTACATCAAAATATATCGGAATGTCGAGTGGAGGTTTTTTCTGTAAATTTCCCATGCCATTCAAAAATGGATTCCGAATTGAAATAGAAAATATGGATGAGAAAATTGACGTAGATGTTTTTATGAACGTTTTATATCAAGTCGAGGATTCACCTCCTGAAAATGCAGGATATTTTCACACGCAATTTAACACAGATAAAAACAACGGACCTGAGACAGTAAAAATTGCTGATATTAACGGAAAAGGACATTTCGTTGGCTGTGTTCTTTCAATGCAGGCTGAAGATCATAATTATTTGAGTTACCTCGAAGCTCCCGAATATATCTACATTGATAATGACTGGGAAACTCCTAGAATCGTCGGTACAGGTTTGGAAGACTACTTCCTCGGTGGATGGTATTTCAGAGAAGGTGAGTTTGCCGGAG
>JAOZNZ010000584.1 GCA_029933535.1 bacterium
GATGACGCGGTAAATATTTACGAAAAGATTCTTAAAAATGATGATTCTATGAAATGGGAGGAACAAATTGCCTATCATAATAAAATATCTAAAACTTATAAAGACGCTAACAGGTCGGATAAAGCAAAAGAAACAGCTGAAGATATTGTTGACGCCTGTAAAGCTTTCTTACGTGAAAATGAATATGGTAACCGTGCGATGAACGCGCGATTCGCTCTCGCGGAAGCTTATGAAAATTCCGGTGATAAAGAAGAAGCGAGAGAAACTCTGAAAAAAATTCAAAAAAAATATAAACACACATCTCACGCCAAACGCGCGGAAGAGAAACTGAAGAAGATGTAAGATAATTATATGACAAAATCATTAGGGACAAAATCATTTTAAAAGAAGAAAAAAAAGAAATCTTTGTTGTTTTAATAAATATAGATGTATTGAATTTTAAAATGATTTTGTCATGTTATTAAGAGAAAATAATAATGCCAATTGAATGCTCAAAAAACATTGTTCGAAAAGACCAAGAGGAATTTCATGTTATTGATAACGTTATAATGCAATTCGCTTTTGATATTCATAATGAATTTGGACGTTTTTGTGATGAAAAGATTTATAATAAAATGTTGAATAATTATTGTAATAAAAATGGTTTTGATGTTTGTAATGAAGTAGCAGTTAAAGTCATCTATAAGGATTTTTATAAATTATATTTTTTAGATATATTAGTAGAGAACGGAATAATATATGAACTTAAAACAGTTGAATCTTTAAATAAAATCCATGAGCAGCAATTAATAAATTATTTATTATTAACAGGTTTAAATCATGGAAAACTTATTAATTTCAGAACGACTTCTGTTGAAAAACGATTTTGTTCAAACGGCTTTACCAAAAATTCGAGAAAAAATTATTATATTGATTGTACTCAATGGGATAATAGTATTCCTGAAAGCAAGTCGTGCAAAAAGATTCTTAAAGAATTACTTGATGAGTGGGGTGCTTTTTTGGATTTCAATTTGTATAAAGAAGCGATGATTTATTTCTTGGGTGGTAAAAATAATGTTGTTCATTCAATTGATATTATTGATGACAGCAAAGTTATTGCTCAACAAAAAGTAATGCTGTTAAATGAATATACAGCATTTCATTTATCGGGTATATCACAACACTACAAGAGTTATACTAAACATATTCTGCAATTATTAAAACATACAAATCTAAACGCAATACAATGGATAAATTTTGACAAAGACGAAATAAAATTAATCACAATAAAAAAGTAATTATATGACAAAATCATTTTAAAAGAAGAAAAAAAGAAATCTTTGTTGTTTTAATAAATATAGATGTATTGAATTAAAAAATGATTTTGTCCATAATGATTTTGTCATTCTTTAATTAAAATAATTATGATTATAATAAATCAACTTAATAATACCTTTACTGGATAAATATGAAAAAACTTTTGATAATCACTATCTTTATTATGACTAATATTATTATTCAATCTGCTTCGGCAGAAAAACTTAATGCTAATAAATTATTTTCACGCGCGGTTGTTGATGCAGGAACTTCTTCCCGAATCAAACGTGTTTTTGAAAAAGCTAAACGTGGTGAAAAAATAACAATCGGCGTTATCGGCGGTTCGATTACACAAGGCGCCTGCGCGTCAAAGCCTGAAAACAGATGGGGGAATCTGATAGCAAAATGGTGGGAAAAGAAATTTCCTAAATCAGAAATTAATTTCGTTAACGCGGGTATTGGAGCAACCGATTCTTTATATGGCGCGTTACGTGTTCAGGAAGATTTACTTAAACACGCGCCTGATTTTGTTGTTGTAGAATATTCTGTTAATGACCCGAACACAAAATTGTATGCTGAAACTTTAGAAGGAATTATCAGACAAATTCTTAATTCTCATAATAAACCTGCTGTAATGCTGCTATTTACAATGAACCAAAATGGGGATAACGCTCAGGAATGGCATTCAAAAATCGGTCGGCATTATAATATTCCGATGATAAGTTATAGAGATGCTGTATGGCCGGAAGTAAAAGCCGGAAAAATCACCTGGCGTGATATTTCACCGGACGAGATTCATCCAAATGACGCCGGTCATAAATGTTGCGCGGAATTGCTTTCATTGTTTTTAGAATCTAATTTAACAAATATGAACGCAGGCAAAAAAACATATAAAATTCCTTCTCCACTTTTTACAGATGTCTTTGAACATGCTAAAAGATTTCGTGGCAAAAATTTAATTCCCACAGTAAATAAAGGATGGAAGAAAAATGTAAACGGCTGGATAACCGATAAACCGGGAAGTGTAATTGTTTTCGATGTTCCGGGTAAACTTATCTCACTCTTGTTTTATAGAATTAAAGACGATATGGGAATGGTTGAAGTAACTGTTGATGGCAAAAATCCCGTGAAACTTGATGGTTGCTTTTACGGAGAATGGGATGGCGGGCATACACCTTCTCAAATTGTTGGTGAAAATTTGAAATCAGGGATGCATAAGGTTCGCATAAAGCTGCTAAATGAAAAAGCTCCGAAAAGCAAAAGTAATAAATTCGAAATCAGAGAAATTATGGCTTTTGGCGTGAATAACAAAAATACTTCTAATTAGACGGCGCTCGAAAAGGGGTGGAACAACTTTGATGCCTGAAAATAAGCTGAAACAATTCCCCCTT
>JAOZNZ010000585.1 GCA_029933535.1 bacterium
TTCCCAAGCCATTTTTCAATATCATTAAGAATGTTACGATATATTTTCATACATACAGTATATCAAAAGACAGGATAAAAATCAAGGTAATTTTGATTATAAACAGGATAAAAATCAAGAGTTTTTATAGCTTTACGCTTTTTTGACGCTTTTTGAAACTTTAGCCTAAAAACAGCTCGATATCTTTTTTTGAGGGGGCATCTTTATTTACCCAATAACTAAACAGGATTTTTTTTGTTATTTGTCGACTTTGCTCCGCCTAAGCGAATCTTCGACAGATCAGCAACAGATAGATTTTACATTTCCGGACTCGAAAAAAGAGCATTGCTTCTTTGGAGTGCAACAATGTTGTTTTTTTGTACTCAACAAAATCATTTGTTGCAAATGATTTTTTCCGCTCGATGCGGAAAAAATTATAAAAAACTTTCGTGAGATCTTTGGAATTTACGTTCTTTTCGTGCAATTCGGCCCAATTGTTCGCATCGTTCCTTATTTTCTTTTCAATTGAATACAATCGAAAAGTCGCATTAAATGCCGCGTTGAGTTCCGTAATGATTTTGACGCGGCAACATTAATGCACTCCATAAGGTTTCGCAAAAGTTTTGATATAACTTTTGCTACACATTAATCGTCACTTACCCACTCGCTTTTACGAAGAGCCTATTTTGCTTTCCATTCGGGATGTGCGACATCAATTTCCTTGATTTTTAGCTTCATCTCTTCAATAAGTTCAGAATACCAATTGTTGGCATCTGATTCGTGTTTATAAGCCTTAACCTTAATTTCCAGAACATCCCTGTATTTTTTCAAAGTTCCACTGTCAATTTTATCAATAATATGTTCAAATCTTTTCATATAATAACGCAATCTGAATCTGAAATTTTTACTGCATTTGTCTATTTTTTTGCAATAAAGTTCAGCGGCACAGTTGTAATCGCCAAGTTTTATCGCGTGTTCAGGATTTTTATATTTTTCCAGCACAACACGCAGCATTTTTTTATATTCCGGCGATTGACTTGATTCAAGTTCCCGCAATTTTAATTCAAATTGAAATTGCTCGTCATTCGCAAGATTCATCCATTTTGCAATTTTCCGCACATTCCTTATCAATGCCGGATTTCGTGCAGCTGTTCTTTTAATTATTTCTATTAATTCTTCAAGCTCTTCTGTTGTAAGAAGCGGGAGTATATTTTTAATTTGTCCTGTAACGCCTTTAGGCGAACCATAAAAATGGCGCGGCCGCATTAAACGGAAGCCTGAAAACAAATAATCTACGGCTTTATGAAAATCTTCAAGTTCTTGCGCTACCAGGCTAGCTTTTTTATGAATAAAAAGATAATCGCGTGGATTATTTTTCAATATTTCATCAAAACTTGTTGCTGCTTCTTTGGTATTACCGTGAATAAACGACAACCAAATATATTCCACATATATACTTATTCTATCAACCGTTCTTAAATCAGAAATTTCAAGTGCATGTTCCATGTATTTCTTATTATCGGCTGGCGCAATTTTTGTCAGCGCCCAAAGCAGTTTTTCAAGTCGCTGAAGATTTTGGCATCCGTCAGGAGTTTTCATAGCGATTTCATACGCCTGTTTTCCGCATAAATAATAAATTTCATTAGTTATCATTTCTGGCACTATATTCCCGTAGGCATAACTTGCCGAAAAACACATTCCCGCGTTGGCAATAAATGTACCTGAGCAACCATCATATCTAAATTTTTCAAGTTCTTTTTTCGGTACATTTTCAAGTATTAATTTATAAATTTCTGCAGCTTTATATGATTCGTATTTAATCAAACAGACTTCCGCGACATTAAAAACATCTTCCAGATCAGGTTGATAAGACAAACTCCAACAATTCTCCGGCAGGATTTTTTTCCAATCTATTTTTTCTGTATCGCCATAACCGGAAACAGCTATACACAAACTTAATATTAAAATGATTTTTTTCATAATTGTTAGAGTCCACGCTCTTGACCGCGTGCCCGGCGCATGCTGGGGCGTATGCCTGGTTAAGCGTGTCATTTATGTCCTTTGTTTGATGTTTGCAAAGCACCCGGCGTATGCTGGGCGATGTTCTTTAACCTAAATAATGCAGTCAAATCTTATAAATTATTTTGCTGTAAATCATTTTGCAGCAACGAAGTAACACTATACTCATGATCATGATTTTTATTATAATTTTTGGCAATAAATATATCTTACTCTATACAAAAAAAATATATAAACAGAACCATTAACAGCAGAACCATTAAATACAAAACAAATTTTTCAATGTAATTTCTTAAAAAATATAATAATCGGCTGATAACAATTAATAAAATAGTTCTGCTGTTAATTGTTCTGCGTTTGTTTTATTAATATCTTTGTCACGAATTTATATGAAAATTTAATTTTGTTCATTGTTTTCTTTATTTTCTTCTTTTAAATTTTGTTATTTATTTGTTATTTATTATTTGTTTTTTGTTATTTATCTGTCCTCTGCCCTCTGCCCTCTGCCCTCTGTCCTCTATTCTTTAACGATTAACAGCAATCTCCTCTTTAATCCGTTTCAGATCGTCTTCGCTTGTTAAGAAATCGAATATTTTTGTTAAAAGGTTTCTTTCATTAATTATAAAAGCGATGGATTTTTCCATTCCTGCTTTTGGAGTGATTATTCCAAGCATATCGCCCAGTGTTT
>JAOZNZ010000077.1 GCA_029933535.1 bacterium
CGATAATAATATTTAGTTCTGCACTGAAGGTTTGTAAGATAAACTTCATGAACAGTATTTGAAATTCCTGAACCCGCTGTATTGTCGAGTGAATTGGTTAATCCATATTCGACAGTTGAAGGAACCGACTTATCAGTAAACCAACAAACTTTTACAGAATAAGGATCAATGTATTTAACATATGGACCGAGATCGCTGGATTCCGGATCTTCGCTGCCAATTCCTGCAGCAGTTGGTCCACCAAGGCTGCTGATAAAAGCGTCATTTTTTATTTCGTCGTAAAAAGCGAGGCTGTTAATTGCTCCGGAATGAGTTTCTGCGTTTTCATCAGTTAATAATAGAACAAGGTCATGTAAAATTAATCTGTTTGTGGTAACATCTGTATAACTTAAAGTTCCACCGACATTGACACCATCAATGTATTTCCGCATATTCAAACCACCACTGCCATCTGCCTGAATAGCCAAAGCCATTCTATACCAGGTATCATCGTTAAAAGTTCCATGATACCCCTGACTACCGAGCCCGATTTCCTGAGTAGTATTTAAGAAGAAACTTGCGTCGCTTACATTTGATATATCATTTTGAAAAAAACTTGCCCAGCCACCGGAAAATTTTATATCAAAAATCAATGTGTATTCTTCCATATAAGCATGCGCTGATGCTTCATTAGTCATCGTAATCCATTGAGAATTAGAAAATGCGGGAAATTGTAACACTCTTGCCGTATTGCCGTTTATTGTTTCATCAGCATAAACAGTTGAAGGGCTGCCTACGATAACTAATGGCGCGCCATCAGCAACAGAATTAGTAAGGCTATCATTAAAATTCCATAAACCGATATGTTCACGCGGAATAGGATCTTTATTACCAATGCCTGCCGCGGTTGGTCCGCCGAGATTGGCAATAAAAGCGGTATCTTTTACATCATCATAAAAAGCAAGGCTGCCAATCATACCGGCAGATGTTTCGGTTGCGTTATCAGTAAAGTATCCTATGGTATCACTAATAGAAAACCGAGATGCATCAAGGTCGTTTTGTGTTCCGACAGCAGAACCATTAATATATTTTGTCATATCAATAGTAGAGCCATCATACTCACAAACTACCGCGATACGATACCAGATATCCTGATTAATAGTTCCATCATACTGACCGTTTATACCTATTCCGGCACCATTATTTAGTATGAAAAACTCGGCATCGGTGCCTCTATCCATATCAAAAAGCGCAGTATAATCGTTTATTACCGGAAATTTTACATCAAAAACTAATGTGTAGCTTCTTGTTGGCTGAGCAGCATCATTAGTCATACAAATTTGCTGACTAAATGAAGCAAAAGCGGCAAATTGTAAAACTTTTGCTGTGTTTCCGTTTATTGTTTCGTTAATATAAGAAGTAGCGGGGCTGCCTAGAATTACGAGCGGCGCTCTACCGGCAACAGAATTTGTAAGGCTGCTATTAAAGTTCCACAAGCCTACCAACCCGCCGGCAACATTTTTTGGAACAAAAAATATTGTGACAAGAGAGATCAGAAAAAATAGTTTAGCTGTTTTCATTTTATTTTTTACCGGACAGTAATGGTTTTATCATGTTTTATTAGTGAAGGGGTACTAAAATAGCACCCCTTCAAAGTTATATGTTATATGTTCTTGTTACATTCAATAATGCAGCTTATTTCCGAATTATCAGTCCTGCTAAAGCAGTTAATATTAAAATCATTGATGCAGGTTCCGGAATAGGAATTCCGTCGGCGGTTGGTCCGCCAATACTACTGATGAAGCCATCACTCATTACTTCATCCCAAAGAGCAACACTATTTACAGCACCGGCAACTGTTTCGCCATCATTATCTGTAAAGAGTAAAACTTTATCTTTCAGAACAAATCTTGGTCCATAACCGCCGTCATAAGTTATAATTCCCTGAACTTTTGAACCGTCAAGCCATTTTTGCGTATCATAAGCTCCGGGTGTGCCGGTCGCCGCAACAGTTATTGCAAAACGATACCAGGTGTCGTTATTGAACGTTCCGCCATAATTACCCCCGCCGAGACCAATTTGACCGGTAGTATCAAGATACATACAACCGTCTGAATCATTATTAGTATTGCCGCTATAAAAACACATCCATCCACCGGAGAATCTAACATCCATTATCAGTGTATAATTTTCAGTAGGTTCTACAGCTGAAGCGTTCGGCATTTGTAACCATTGACTCGGTGTAAAAGGCGGGAAACTTAATACATCTGCCGTGCTGCCGCCAATTGTTTCAGTAGAATAAGATGTTTGGCCCTCGAGACTGATTGGGTTTCCGCCGCCAACTTCGTTTGCGAGAGTATCATTAAAATTCCATAATCCTACGAGATTAGAACCGGCACTGCTTATTCCGGCCACACTTGCCGAACCGAGGTTGCTAATGAAAGTATCATCTTTTGTTTCATTATAATACGCCAGACTATTTATCATTCCCGCGGCGGTTTCATTACCTTCATCTGTAAACAATAAAAGTATGCTATTCAGAGAATATGAGGCTCTCGTCTGATTGCCGACATTTACACCGTCTAAATATTTATTTAAGACAAATTCGCCTGCGGCATTGGTTGATACAGTTACCGCAAGTCTATACCATGTGTCCTGATTGAATGTACCGTTATACTGTCCACCGATACCGATTCCTCCGCCATTTGACGGAACGAAAAAGTCAGCATCATCTGTATTCAATACATCAAGCTGAAAAAAAGAGGTATAACCACTTATTGTCGGAAATTTTACATCCATTACTAATGTCCAGAAAGCGGTAGGAACTGTTCCGGCCTCGTTTGGCATTTGCAGCCATTGCGAAGGAGTAAACGCCGGGAAGGATAAAACCCTTGCTGTGCTTCCTCCGATTATGTTGTCAGCATAACTTAATGATACCATGTTTTCTAAAGACATTGGATCGCCGCCAACGACGGTATTGTCAAGATTGCCGTTGAAGTTCCACCGCCCTACCATTCCTGCATTAACAGTACCTACAGCAATTACGAGAGAGAATATTAAGATTAATTTTTTCATGATTTTTCTCCTTTTGTGATTATGTAAAAGTATAAAACTATTGCGCTGTTTAATTCGAAAGATTTTCCCTGATCTTTTTTTATTTGCTAAGTTTTTACAAAAATAATATCATAAATATTATAAAAAGTCAAGGTCATCAGCAAAATTTTGTGTAACTTTTTATCTATTTGATTTTTGTTAATCTATTGATATTTTTTCAATTTAATCGTTGGTTTAGATAAAATAATCGCACAATTTAATACAAATGTAAATATATATCAGTTTTTTGGTATAATGTAATTAATGAATAAAATAATATTATACTTGATTTTGGCATTATACTCCTTCCGGCTTCATGCGAATGTAGTTATAAATGAACTGAATTATAATCCTGACGGTGATGATATAACAGAATTTATTGAGCTGTGGAATCCCGACAGTGAAGCAATAAATGTTTCAGGATGGTTCTTCAGCAGCGGTGTTGATTTTGCTTTCGAAGAGGGTTCAACTATACCGGCCGGGGAATTTCTTATTATCGCTCGCTATACTAACGAGTTTGCCAATGCTTATCCTGATGTTGCTAATGTTCATGGACCATTTGCAAATGATACAAAATTAAGCAACAGCGGAGAACTTGTTACACTATGCGATTCTAACGGAATTGTTATATGCAGTTTCACTTATAGTGATAAGTTGCCCTGGCCGGAAAAACCTGATGGAACCGGTTTGTCGCTTGAGCTAACGCAGCCGTTACTGCCTGTAACTGATCCTACAAGCTGGGCAGCAAGCATAACGCTTGGCGGAACACCCGGAGCGACAAATTCAACGTATATTGGTGCAGCGGCTGTAGTTACCCGTGGAACTGTTCCTACGAATCCAATTAACGGTCAAACTGTTTCTGTAATTGCTGAAGTTTTCGCGCCGACATCTGTTGTTTCCCTTGCTTTACATTATTCAACCAATCGTTCAGATGAAACCGTTGTAACTATGTATGACGATGGTTCTCATAATGATTCTGCTGCTGGTGATTTAATTTTTGGCGGAAATGTTCCTTCAATGCCAAATGCAACTTATGTCTGGTATTATTTTAAATTAAATCTTGCAGATGGAACTACTACGGAGTTTCCTCCTGAAAAAGAAGTCGATGCAGTCGGGCCATCTATGACAGTGCGTCTTTCATTCGATGGATTGCATACCGATGTCGCTCCAAAAAGTGAATGGCAGGTTGCAACAAGAACAGGAGTGGCTTCATCAAGCCGGTTGTATATATATTTGAACGGCGAAGGAGAAGTTTTAATTGATGATGTGTCAATAACTTACAACAGCACGGAATATATTCAAAACGGCGACTTTACAATTAACGATAACGGATGGGATAAAACAGGTAATCACAGCGGAACGCTGTATGAACCGGCTATTGGTTATTCCGCGCCGGGATGCGAACGAATTGTTGCAACCGCTGTAGGCGGAAGTTCGGGTAACAGTCTCAATTGTTATACCAGTCCTTCCTTACAAGAAAACAGCATAAATTATACGCTTTCTTTTGCTTACCGTACTATACCGGAATACGAACGAAATTGGTATTCTTATTATGTCGGTCAAACTAACTGGCATAATCTTTGTATTAATGAATTTATGTCATGGAACAACAATTTCCTGGCGGATGAAGATGGTGATTATCCCGACTGGATAGAAATTTATAATAGTGGAAGTGAACCTTTGAATTTATATGGCTGCGGTTTGTCGGATGATGATGCTTATCTGAATAAATGGATGTTTCCGAATTATGTTCTTGAGCCGGATCATTATTTAATAGTTTTTGCTTCCGACAAAAACAGATATGGTTCCGAACTTCACACAAATTTTAAAATTAAATCTGAAGGCGAACCATTATTCTTAAGCACGAAAAGCTCCCCTCCTTTTGAAGGAGGGGTGCCCAAAGGGCGGGGTGGTTTAATCAACGAAACACCCCCGGTTTTTGTTCCGCAGGATAAATCTTATGGATGTATGCCAAACGGCGGAACAAATTTGGTTTATTTCGGCAGCCCGACGCCCGGCAGTTCAAATGGCGGCACAACTTATTCTTCAGTAGCTGAAGACCCGCAATTTTCCCGTTCCGGTGGATTTTTTACAGGAAATTTGAGCATTACTTTATCTGTTGTTTCAGCAACTGCGGAAATTCGATATACTATCAATGGTAACATTCCAACTGAATCTTCTACATTATATTCCGGGCCGGGAACAATAACTTTAACTACATTGTTAAAAGCACGGGTGTTCGACATTGATTCTTTACCGGGCAGAGCTATCGGTCATAAATATTATTCAGGATTGCCATCAGGTGTGTTAACTTCATCCAAATTACCGATAATAGTTTTAGATTCACTTGGGCAGTACATTCCTGATGAACCTAAAATTAACGCGCGAATGGGAGTTATTTGGAATCAAACCAGTGGAACTAATTTTGTTACCGACCCGTTTAATGATTACGATGGTGGAATAGGCATTGAACTCCGTGGTAAATCTTCTATGGGTTTTCCAAAACACCAATATGGAATAGAAGCACGAAATGATGATGACGAGCAAATAGAAATTTCAATGCTTGGGTTGCCGGCTGAAAGCGATTGGGTGTTGAACGGACCTTACAGTGACAAATCTCTAATGCGAAATGCGCTTGCTTATTATACCGAACGCCAAATGATAGCTTATGCTCCGCGTACAAAATTTTGCGAAGTAATACTAAACGGTTCATATAATGGAGTTTATCTTTTAATCGAAAAGTTATCCCGTTCGAAAGACAGGATTGACATAGAGAAATTAGAGCCGTATCAAAACACAGAACCTGAAATTTCAGGCGGTTATATTATAAAAAATGATAAAACTGATGGTGACCCTTCTTCAGCTTATTTTTATACCGCAGGCGGTGCTCAGTTATCTTACGTTTCTCCCAAATATTGGGATATAACTTCCTCCCAACGCACCTGGCTTTTAAATTATTTAAACCTTTTCGAAAACGCTATTTTGAGCGCCGCTCCAAACGAAGTTGTTGCTGCTGCGGAACAATATGTTAATGTTAATTCTTTTGTTGACAACTATGTTCATGTACAGTTTACAAAAAACATTGATGGTTTTAGGATAAGTTCTTATATGTATAAAGACAGAAACAAAAAACTCTTTATGAGCCCGCAATGGGATTATAATCTTTCTTTCGGAAATGCTAATTATCTTGACGGATGGATGACAAGCGGATGGTATGTTTCCTATAGCCCGTTCTGGTGGAGAGAATTTTTGGAAGATCCGAATTTTATAAGATTGTGCGCTTTGAGATGGATGGAACTAAGAAAAAATCCCTTTACCACAAGTAATTTGCTTGCTCTCGTAGATAGTAATGTTGAATTGATTGATGAAGCGGCTGACAGAAATTTTACCCGCTGGCCTATTCTGGGAACTTATGTTTGGCCGAACTGGTATATTGCCAATACTTATGAACAGGAAATTACCTGGATGAAGCAATGGATTTCCGGGAGAGTAAGTTGGTTAGATGGCGCTTCCGCGTGGGATATAGTTACAGCAGATTTTACCGCCGATAAATTTTCTGCTAATGCCGGTGAGCAAATACAATTTCAGAGCACAGGATTAAGAACTCCTGAAAGTTATTATTGGAATTTCGGTGATACAAACATCTTGATTAGCAGCGGACCCACGCCAACTTATTCCTACAATTCTCCGGGATTTTATAATGTTACGTTAAAAGTGGATAAAAATAGTTCGGCGGCGGGGTATATAACAGACACTACAACCTATACAAATTATATTTATATAATTCCTGAAATGGGGATAATGTTTGGTATGATCGCGTTTTGTGCGTTACTTTATCGCAGAGGTAAGTAAAAATTAAATCCCAAATATAGATTTTACCAATCCGCCATTTTGTTATCCCGCCGACCTTTTGACCGGCGTATGCTGGTTGTGTCGGTGGTTTGAAAAATTGGTTTAAAAAACACTTTTTTGCCGATTTTCTCTCTCGACAGTAAAGGGTTCTGTCAAATAAAATAGACAGCAACGAAGTAACATGTATTCGCGTTCATTGGTTATAATGCCCTTTATTTATCGTACTTCAGGGCGTTTTTTTCTTTCTCCCCCTATTTTGCCGCAAAGCGGCTTAGGTGTATAGCCCCGTGCTTTAGCGCGGGGATGTAATAAACAAAGTCTATCCGCCCGAAAAGGGCGGAGGAATTAATCAAATATTTTGGATCCGTTTACTGCGTCCCTACAGGACGCTTTTTGTGATTTCATCATTTTCCCCGCGCTAAAGCACGGGGCTATAAAACTCTGTGGCTTCGCCACATTTTAAAGTTAACCCTTTTTCATTTTTTCATGTCTTATTTGACAGAACCCAGTAAAGAGGTGTTTTCGTCGCAGAATCCATCATTTGTTGCAACGATAGCAATGATTATTTCTCCCTTGACGTTGGAATGTTCCATTTTTTCATTCTGTCTCGTACACTTTTTTCCGAAATCCCTAATTCATTCGCTGCACGCGATTGATTGCTGTTAAATTTTTTCAAAGCACTGAGAAGCATTTGTTTTTCCAGCCGTTCAACCATTTTCGGCATATTACCGTTAACGGGTAAAGTAATTGTGTTTCCGGAAAAGTTTCCGTTTATTGTTTTTTGGATCGTATCAGGCAAATCTTTCGGTTCAATGAATTCTGATCGCGTAAGCAAAACTGCTCTTTCGACTGCATTTTCAAGTTCTCTTACATTTCCCGGATAACTGTATCTTATTAATAATTCAATTGCATTTTGGTTAAAGCCTTTAACTTCTTTGTGATTTTCTTTTGAATATTTTGAGAGAAACGCCTCAGCAAGGACAAGGATATCTTCTCTTCTTTCACGCAAAGGCGGAATATAAATAGGAACAACATTCAATCTGTAATATAAATCTCTCCGAAAGCGATTTTTCTCAATTAGTTCTTCAAGATTACGATGGGTTGCTGTAATAACCCGGACATCAACTTTTATCATTTGTGTACTGCCAACTCGTTCAACAACACGTTCCTGCAAAGCGCGCAAAAGTTTCACTTGAACACTTAAAGGCATATCACCAATTTCATCAAAAAATATCGTTCCGCCATGTGCTATTTCAAACCGGCCGGCATGGGAATTTACAGCACCGGTAAAAGCGCCTTTTTCATGGCCAAAAAGTTCACTTTCCAAAAGATGCTCATTTAGCGCAGAACAATTTACCGCAACAAAAGGCATGTTTTTTCTCGGACTTGCAAAATGAACCGCGCGCGCTATAAGTTCTTTTCCAACACCTGTTTCTCCCATAATTAAAACATTGCTTGTACCTGAAGCAACACGTGCGCAAAGATTCAATACATTTTCCATTTGAGAACTTACAGAAACAATATTACTAAACGAAGCGTTATTATGAAGTATTTCTCTAAATGTTTTATTTTCTTCTAATATGTAAAATTGTTCTTCGGCACGACTTAGAATAACTTCAATTTCGTCAAGATCTATCGGCTTTGTCAGAAAATCATACGCTCCGGCTTTCATCACATTAACCGCAAGGTCAACTTCTCCGTAAGCAGTAATTAAAATAACCAGAATTGAAGGGTCAATTTTTTTAACTTCTTCTACAATACGAAGTCCATCCAATCCCGGCATTCTGAAGTCAGAAATAACGACATGAATGCTTGATTTTTTAAGTAATTCCAAACCTTTTTGACCTGTTTCCGCTGATATAACATTATAGCCGATATGTTCAAGAAAACCTGTTAGAGAATCCCGCTGCGTTTTTTCATCATCAATTACCAATAGATTCATTCTTCCTCCTGTTAGGTATTCTGATTGTAACTATTGTTCCTTTCGTTTCGCGCGACTGAATTATTATTTCGCCATTATGTTGATCAATTATTCTTCTGGTTATTGCAAGTCCAAATCCTGTTCCATGATCTTTTGTTGTAAAATATAAATCAAAAGCTTTTTCGCGCTCATCTTCAGTCATTCCGACACCGTTATCTTCAATTACAAAAACTGTTTTCTTGTTGCTTTGAGATGCAGATATTATTATTTCTCCATTGTCCGGCGTTGCCTCAATGGCATTTTTAATAACATTCAACAGCGCTTGTTTTAAAAGATAATTATCAGCTTTAATTGAAATTGGATTTTTATTTTCTATAAATTTTATACTTATATTTTTTTGCTGTGCAACTCCGCTTTCAAGTAAAACAATATCTTTTGCAATGTTTATAGGATTACATTCTTTAAATTCAGGTTGCTTAGCTGAAGAAAAATCATTAAACTGTTTAATAATTTCATTTAGCCTTTTTATTTCTTCGCGTATTATTCGTGTGAATTGAGTGAATTTTTGCTTGTATGCTTCTCCAGGCTCTATCTCCCTTTCTATTCTTTGTGTAAGAATCTGTATGGCGTTTAATGGATTCCTTATTTCATGCGCGATCCCAGCGGCAAGCTGACTCATTGCAGCGGTACGTTCCTGTTGCCGCAACTGTTGTTGAATTCTTTTCACTTCGGCCATCATTTTATCATGTTCGCGTGCAAGAAGTCTGCTACTGTGAATATTAATAAAATACAAAACAAGTATAATAATTATAAAAACAAAGACAAATCCCTGCAGGGCAAGACGACGGATAAGATGTATTTCCAAAGTACGAATAGACTCAATTTTAAAACAGACTCTTAAAAGATATTTTTTACCATTTATTCTGAACGGACACACGGTTTCAGAGTGATATTTTTTACCGGGTATAATTCTTTGTGCCATTTCTTCTTTATTAAATGCATCACTTAAAAATATATCCGACCAAATACTGTTTAATTCTTTGATACCTTTCGTTGCTGCTATAATTTGTTTTTCATCCTGGCAAACAATATAATGTATTAAACCCGATTTCTCAAACTTTTGTATTAATGCTCCGGTTCCGTATTCTTTTAACACCTTAATAATTGTATTCGTTGGAATTTCCTCGTTGTGAAGACGCTTGCGGATTCCTGCTGTCGTTTGAATACCAACTATAACTGTGTGAAGTACAATTCCCGCCTGCTGTGACGATAACTCCACCAAATCTGCACGGCTGCGTTTGTACTGATAAATTAATGTTGAGAACATCGTTACAGCAAGCGCGACTGCCATAATGATTATCAGAGCAGGAATAAGATATTGTTTTATTTTTTTCATTGAATTTTATTTAATCGCTGAATTTATGTTAACAATAATTTAATTCTACCAGATAAACCTTCTTTTTGCAATTTGTTATTTCAAAATTTGGGCTTTTCAAAATTCCGGCGACTATTTCCGA
>JAOZNZ010000586.1 GCA_029933535.1 bacterium
AAACCAAGTACAGGATTACCGGGATTAGATGAAATTCTTCATGGCATAAGACTGGGAGATAATATTGTGTGGCAAGTGGATTCCGTAAATGATTATCAGGATCTTGTGACACCATTTTACAAAGATGCTTTAAAAAACGGTATAAAAGTTGTTTATTTCCGTTTTGCGACTCATAAAGAACTCGTACCGCAAGATTCAGGTGTAGAAATTCATCACCTTAAACCCGAGGGAGGTTTCGAGACGTTTATTACTTATATTCATGATGTCATAGAAAAAACTGGCCCTGGAGGATATTATGTCTTCGATCTGTTCTCAGAACTCGTACGAGGTTGGTACAGCGAACGTATGATAGGAAATTTTTTCATGCTGACCTGTCCATATCTTTATAAATTAGACACTGTTGCTTATTTTGCAATATTCAGAAATTATCATTCTTATCATGCAGCCGAACCGATTAAGAATACAACACAGCTTTTGCTGGATGTTTGTCGATACAAAAATCATCTTTACATTCATCCTCTTAAAGTCGATCAGCGGCATTCACCAACAATGTACATGCAGCATCGATGGGAAAATGATAAATTTATCCCTGTTACAGAATCCGTAAGCATTTCAGAAATATCCACTTCGGCAAGATGGCCGGGTCTTCAATCGGCCGCGTATAGGATGGTTGGAATGTGGGAGCGCCAATTCATTGCCGCTGAAAAAATGCTTGATTTGTATACGCATGGTGAGTGTTCAGAAGAAACAGTTAACAAAGCTTTTGATCGGCTAGTTGTACAATTGATTTCACGGGATGAACGAGTGCTTGAATTAGTGAGAAAGTATATGACTCTTTCGGATATTCTCAATACCTGGCGTCATACGATTGGTTCGGGAATGATAGGTGGTAAGTCCATCGGTATGCTTCTCGCGCGTGCGATAATCAGAAAGGACAATCCACAACTTAATGATATGCTTGCCGCCCATGAATCATTTTATATAGGATCTGATATTTTTTATATGTTCCTTGTCCAAAATGATTGTTGGTGGATACGCAAGAGGCAAAAAAGTCCGGAGAAATTATTTGAAGAAACAGAAAAAGCGCGTCAGCGTATTCTTCACGGCAAATTTCCTGACAATATCCTAAGGCGATTTTCAGATATGCTTTATTACTTTGGACAATCCCCTATTATTGTTCGTTCAAGCAGTTTGCTCGAAGATAATTTTGGTAATACATTTTCCGGAAAGTATGAAAGCGTATTCCTAACTAATCAAGGAACACATGAGCAGCGCCTTGAAGAGTTTATTAATGCTGTTCGCATTGTATATGCAAGCGCTATGAGCGAAGAAGCGCTAGCATATCGTGCGAAGCGTGGTGTTCTTGGTCACGATGAACAGATGGCATTGCTTGTTCAGCGGGTTTCCGGAGGAATATACGGGGATCTTTTTTATCCTCAACTTGCAGGAGTTGCGTATTCTTTTAATCCGTATGCCTGGCATCCCGATATTGAACCGGAAGCAGGAATGATGCGCCTTGTTTTCGGGTTGGGCACCCGTGCAGTTGACAGATCTGATGATGATTATACCCGCGTTGTTGCACTTAACGCTCCTGACAAACGACCCGAAGATAGTGTTGACAGTATTCGGCGTTACACACAACGTCGTGTTGATGTATTGAATTTAAAAGAAAATCATTTTGAGTCTGACTATTTTGTGGATGTTGTGAAACAAAGTCCCGGTTTACCTGTCGAGCGTTTTGCACTAAGGGACAGAGAAATGGAGAGATATGCCCGCGAGAGAAATATAAAAAATATTCAATCGTGGATGATCAATTTTGACAGATTTCTCTCTGAATCATCTTTTGTGCAAAATATGCGGAAAATGCTGAACACAGTTCATAATGCATATAATTGTCATGTCGATATTGAATTTACTGCAAATCTTTCAAGCGATGGCAACTATAAAATAAATTTACTTCAGTGCCGGCCTTTTCTTATTAAACAGGTTGATACTGTTATTACAATTCCTGAATCTATCGAACGCGAAAACCTTATTCTTGAAGCTCATGGCTGTATAGTGGGACTTAGCAGAACACACAATATTGACAGACTTATATATGTCGTTCCGGAAGTTTATGGACATCTTCATCAACAAGACCGTTATGCTGTTGCAAGGCTGATCGGGCAATTAACTCATCTTGATGAAAATGACGGCAAATCTATTATGTTGCTTGGCCCGGGTCGCTGGGGAACCAGTACGCCGTCACTTGGAGTACCTGTTACTTTTACGGAGATCAATACTGTATCAATGCTTTGTGAGATAGATACTATGGCTGAAGGAATAATCCCCGACCTTTCTCTCGGCACACATTTTTTCAATGAGCTTGTAGAAATGGATATGTTGTATATCGGGTTTTCAAATGAAAAAAAAGAAAATATTTTAAATCAGGAATTTCTTGATACTACAGCAAATCAATTCTCTGATCTTCTGCCGAATGATGCTGCATGGGCAAAATCGATTCGTGTGTTTGAGCCGCCGCAAGGGAAAAAAATAGTGTTGAGCGCGGATCACTTAAAACAACTTGCAGTTGTGTATATTGAAAATGTTTGATAAAACATAGTTGTTAGTTAATAGTTAATAGTTATTGGTTAAAGGTTTAAAGTTTAAAGTTTAAAGGTGGGAA
>JAOZNZ010000587.1 GCA_029933535.1 bacterium
TTGGGTAATAGTGCACATGCGACAGATTTGACTCAGCAACGCCTCGTGAAAGGTAAATTTGGTCGCGCGGTGAAGTTTGGATCTGACGGCCGATCGGTGAAAATCAATCTTGGGAGTAAAATGAAAAGTCTGCCTTTGACTTTTGAATGCTGGATAAAGATTGATTCTTTCAGTTCATATAATATACTTTTATCCGCTGCGCGAAAGAGTGGAGCGCATTGGGAAATTTATACCCTTCCCTCCAGCGGTAGACTTGCGGTATACATTCCTCAAATTGGAGATTTTGTAAGTGAATCAGTTCCCTTGCTTGGTAAATGGCATTTTGTCGTGTTTCGCATGAAAAAAAATGGTTTCGAACTGTATCTGGACGGCCTACAGGTATTGAGTATTAATCGTCAGAAAAAATTGATTTTTGACGACTCACCTTTAATTGTTGGCGCAATTACAGGAGAAACGCTTCATTTTAACGGAGCAATAGACGAACTGAAAATCAGCCGGAATAACCGTTCATTGGAAGATCATGTTCCGAAAAAGCCATTTAATGTTGACGAGGCCACCTTTTGCCTTTTTCATTTTGATAAACTTAAAGGAGATATTATGTCAAATGCAGCTTCAACAAATAAAGACACACAGGGGATTATAAATGATTTTTATGTAATGCCTGATGAAAACACTGATTTCCTGGATGAAGTTCAGGACAAAGCTTATGCGGCGTCAACATTATCCGGTGACGCTATGGTAGAATATGAAAGCACTTTGCCGATAAAAAATGTTAAAGCAGAGCCGATTGATTCTCCTATGGGCAAGCGGCAACAGTCTATTATGCTGCTTAACGGTGAATGGCAGATGAAAGGGAGTAAAACTCGCAGTGAACCGTTTGCTAAACGGCAGGATTTTAATCCAAACGAAAATGAGGGAGTTAGGAATGGTTGGTATAAAGAAGGATTTGATCGCAGTAACTGGTATAAGGTTACAGTTCCAACAACTGTTCAGAGCGCTCTTGTCAAACTCGGTGAAATGGAAGATCCGTTTTGGGATGATAACACTTATAAAGAATTACAAAATCATGGTCGGCCGGAAAGTTTTGGATGGCCAACGCGTAAAACACGCGTTGAAATGCAGGACTGGTGGTTCGCACGTACGTTTGTTCCGCCTGAAAGTTGGAAAAACAGACGCGTGGAGTTGTATTTCGATGGTGTTGATTATGCGGGCTCGTTTTATCTTAATGGTAAATCTCTTGGTTATCATGCAGGAATGTTTGGCGGTCCGAATTATGATGTAACTAAACTTCTGCGGTTTGGTGAAACAAACGAACTTGTGGTACGCGTGGATGCCGTTAATGATTCCTGGTACGGGCATCTTAAAGGAAGCCCGGGATGGGGTTGGCATTACGGTCATCTCATATCTCTCGGTATTTGGCGTGATGTTGAACTGAGGTGCGTTCCTGAAGTTGAATTGAAATCACCTTTTGTGAAGACTTCGACCATTTCTAAAAAGGCAGCTGATTTGAAAATAGAATACTATCTTAATAATCATTCTCCGGAACCGCGTGATTTGGATGTGCAATTTAGTATATCTGGCAAAAACTTTTCCGGGAAAACTTTTTCGTTCAGAAATAAGGTTACAGTACCATATGGATCGAGCAGATTTGAAACCGAATTTGTACTCAAAAATCCAAAACTATGGTGGCCGATGAATTATGGCGAACAAAATCTCTATAATTTGCAGATGACGGTGTCGGACACTAAAACGGGTGAGTTGATAGACAGTAAAACCGATAGTTTTGGTGTTCGTACTGTGAAAATGAAACCCATGGCAGGCCAGAAAGAGGAAACTGATTACAAATGGCAATTCGTAATTAACGACGTGCCGATGTTCATTAAAGGCGCGAATTGGTGTTGGCCTGACCCTATGCTGCAATGCGATCCTGAAAAATACACGCACATGCTTGAACTTGTTAGACGTGCCGGAGTACAAATGTTACGAAGTTGGGGCGGTGGAATTATTGAAAGCGATCTTTTTTATGACCTGTGTGATGAGAAAGGAATCATGATATATCAGGAATTTCCATATTGCTGGGGACCACCTGATTTTCCGATGACTGATCCCGCAGTTCTCGACCAACAGGTTTCCAGGGTAGTCAAGCGCAAACGCAATCATCCCGGTTTGATAATGTGGGGTGGCGGAAATGAGAATCTTGAAATTCTCGGCAATGATGAAGGACTGTTCCTGACAGGCCGACGGTGCCGCCAATATGACCCTACCCGGCCGTTTCACAGAACCAGCCCCTGGGGTGGAAGTATACATAATTGGAATGTTTTTCACAACGGACTTCCCATTGATAGCGGGTTTATTAATAATCCTTCTGTGTTTTATGGTGAATTCGGCATGCCAAGTATGAATAATTATGATTCGTGCCTTAAATTCCTTCCGAAAGAGAAATTGGAGAAATGGCCGCCTGTCCAGAGTGACGGCGGAATTGTTTCGCACCTGAATCAATTTGGCCTTGGCGATATGGCTAAAGTTATGCGTTATTGTGATTACGGTCCGATAACGAATTGGAGAACTTATATTGATTATTCACAAATGGCTCAGGGAGATGAAATAACCTTTGCTTTAAACTTCCAGCGGGCAGGCAGTTATTTAAATAAAGGAGGGTTATGT
>JAOZNZ010000588.1 GCA_029933535.1 bacterium
AAGCCCGAATTATTCTGTCGGTTATGCTGTCGCTACAAACATTTTTGGCCCATGGGAAAAATATAAAAATAACCCGATATTAAAACTCACAGATAAAGTATGGGGACCCGGACACCACTGTGTTACTAAATCACCGGATGGAAAAGAATTCTTTATTGTTTATCATTCTCAGCAGCGGCCGGGTAGTGGAGCACGTCAGGTTGCGATTGACAGGCTTGTTTTTGAAAAGAACACCAATCGCGAAGCTGGAGCTTCGCGCGACGTTAATGACCGTCCTGATATCATTAAAGTATCAGGTCCAACAGTTACACCGCAAAAATTTCCTTCCGGAGCAAAACCTTTCCCGCGTGGAAAATCTGATGAATTTAATAGCCGGGAAATTGATCGCAGCCGATGGCTTATCTTTAACGAAAATCCGCAAACGCACAAAATTAAAAATGGAAAGTTAGTTATTACAACTTTAGAAGGTGATATTCATCGCGAACGTTCCGACATAAAAAATCTTTTTCTGCAGTATGCTCCTGCAGGAGATTTTGAAATTGAAACCAAAGTTTCTTTTAATCCCGAACAAAACTACGAACAAGTTATGCTTGTTGTTTGGCAGGATCACAATAATTATTTAAGGCTTTCTTATGTGTATGCCGAGGAATTGAAAATTGAAGCTGCACGCGAAATAAACGGTGGATTCAAAAGTCAAAATGTGCCGCTTGCTGACGACAAAAAACGTCGAATGCACAGCTCCAAATCTGATTACTATTTAAAAATCAAAAAGAAGAAAAATCATTATGATTTTTACTTTAGCAATAACGGTAGGAAATGGGAAAAAATTGGCAAAGGTTACGATGTTGACTTTAATGACTTAAAAGTCGGAATCAATGCGACAGCACCTGTAAGCCAAAGAAATATTATTGCTGAATTCGATTATTTTCGCATAAAAGACCAACCATGAAGAACATGAAGGAAATCTAAATCTTATGACACCTAAAGAAATTATACTTGCCCAAATCAATCACGAAGAAACTACTCCTGTTCCTTTCACTTTACCTATTGAAGGTGAAGCAACTGAAAGCTTAAATGAATATTACAGAGGAACTCAATGGCGAAAAATGATTCCACCGTATGTTGTTAATGTTTGGGCAGTTGATACCGACCCGAAAGAACAAATTGATGAAAATCATTATCGCGATGTTTATGGGGGAGTGTGGAGAACTGATAAAGCGCCGTTTCATTTGGAAAATCCTGCGATATCAGAACCTTCACTTAATAATTATACTTTTCCAAAACCGGAAAAGTTTCTTGTGCAGGGGTTGGAAAAAGATTCTCTTAAAACTTGCTCTGAAAATCAAGATTCATTTCTAATCGGGAAAATAGGATGGGGACTTTTTGAAAGAAGCTGGGCACTTCGTGGCTTTGAAAACGCGCTTATGGATTCTATCGCTGAACCTGACTTTTACGAGAAAATGCTTGACGAACTTATGAATCTATATTTGTTCTTTGTTGAACAAACTGTAAAATTACCGGTTGATGCAATTATGTTCGGTGACGATTGGGGCGATCAGCGTGGAGTTATTCTTGGTCCTGAACGCTGGCGGAAATTTATTAAACCCAGATGGGCAAAAATTTACGATGCCGTTCATGCAAGCGGGAAATTAGTTGTTAGTCATTGCTGCGGTTCGGTTGCTGAGATAATGCCGGATATTATTGAAATAGGACTTGATGTATTGGAAAGCGTGCAGCCCGAAGCAGCAGGAATGAACCCTTATGAATTAAAAAAGAAATGGGGTGACAAAATTACATTCTGGGGAGCACTTGGCAGTCAAAGCACTATTCCTTTCGGTACTCCGGAAGAAATTAAAACTGAAGTTCAAAAACTATACAAAGAAATGGGAAAAGGCGGCGGGTATATTTTGGCTCCTGCAAAACCGATTCAACCAGGAACTCCAGCAGAAAACGCTGTGGCAATTTTTGAAGCATTTACGAATTATCAATCCTGACAAAAAATCCAAGGCAAGCTTCTAATGATTTTGTTTGATTTTTCGAGGGCCACTAATTAGGGCTTACTCGAAAAGTGTTTGATGGGAATGACGCGCTGGGAAGCGGGTCTTACTTTCCCTAACTCTCATTGCATTCTATGCTATCATTTGCTATAATATAATGATAGCAAATAACGATGGAGGATAATATGAAAGCTATGAGCGTAAGATATATTGATGAAGAGACTTTTGAAAAAGTAAAAAAAGCGGCTCGTGAAACAGGTTTAAGTGTTAATAAATACGTTGTCGAACTGCTTGAAAACGCTGTAAATAAAAATTCCGAACGATTTCACGATCTTGATGATCTTTTGGGTTCATGGGATAATGAAGAAGTCAAACTTGTTTCCAAAGCGGTTAAAAGTCAAAGAAAAATTGACAAGGAGCTTTGGAAATGAAAAAAGTTCTGATTGATACAAATATATATTGTAATGCCATGCGTGGAATAAAATCTGCCGTTGATATTATTCAATACGCAGAAAATATTTTGATGTCACCGATTGTTATTGGCGAATTGTATTCAGGATTTAAAAACGGAAAGTATGAAAAAAGAAATCGTGAGCAATTACGCAAATTCATCAGCTCACCTCGTATCAAATTATTACAAATAACCGATTCCACTTCCGA
>JAOZNZ010000589.1 GCA_029933535.1 bacterium
TTTCGGATGGAGTTGACGGATTTATTGCGCGGCATTTTAATCAAAAAACCGAATTAGGATCATTACTCGACCCTCTTGCAGATAAGCTTTTGCTTAATGCGGCTATTTTAACATTAAGTTTTCCAATGGGGCTTGGAATATTTCAATTTCCTTTTTGGTTTCCGCTCGTTGTTTTTACGAGGGATTTGATCATATTAACCGGAACATTAATAATAAAATTTTTAAATATAAAAATAAAAACAACACCTTCATTAATAGGTAAAATTACTACTTTTTTTCAAATGTGCAGCGTAATTGTTTTGCTGCTTGGATTGTCCGTTGGAATTATTAATTCAATCGTTTATGCAGCGACTTTATTAACATTAATTACATGCGTTCAATATGTTCTTATAGGTCTTAAAATGATACACGAAGCGGAACCCAATATAAATCATTAAATCATTAAATCATATCAATCATTAAATAATTATGTACAAAGTTGCTATAGTAGGAAGACCAAACGTTGGTAAATCGGCGCTCTTTAATCGTATCGCCGGAAGAAGAATCGCTATTGTTGATGCCGAAAGTGGTGTTACAAGAGATAGATTACAAATCCCGATTGAATGGGATGGCTCTCATTTCGTTCTCATCGATACAGGCGGACTCGTTACAGAGCCGGATGAGCTTGAACAGCACATCACTCATCAGGTAGAACTTGCTCTCTCGGAAGCGGATCTCATTCTGTTTACTGTTGACGGGCTTGAAGGACGAACAGCGATGGATGATGATACCGCTAATCTTTTAAGAAAAACGGGAAAACCTGTATGGCTCGTTGTTAATAAAGTTGACACAAACGAATTTAAAGACGTCTGGATCGATTTCGCTGGTTATGGCTTTGAACAAACTTTTTCTCTCTCCGCTTTGCACGGTATGAGAATCGGCGAATTACTTGATGCCATTTCTGAAGTTGCAGATAAATATGAAGGAGATCCGGAAGAAGTAGAACGACCAACCGCTATCGCGATTGTCGGTAGACCAAACGCCGGAAAATCGTCTTATGTAAATCAACTCGTCGGCGAAAATCGTTCCATCGTAAGTAAAATCCCCGGAACAACCCGGGACGCCGTAGATGTGAACATTGAATGGGAATACAAAATTGGTGAACATGTTGAAAAGAAAGATGTCTTGCTGATCGATACCGCAGGAATTAAACGCGGTAAAACTATAAAATCTAAACTTGATTTTTATTCGATTAACAGAGCAGAAAAAGCAATTCGACGCGCTTCAGTTGCAATCCTTCTTTGTGACGCTTCGGTAGGTATGACCGTTACAGATAAAAAAATAGCTAATGTCATTTCGACTGCCGGTACGGGTTGTGTAATTGGAGTGAACAAATGGGATTTAATGGAAGGTAAAATGGATAAGAAGTCATATGAAAAATGGGTTCGCTCAGAACTTCCTTTTCTTAATTATGCCCCTATTGTTTTTATTTCCGCATTGACAGGGGATAACGTTAATCGACTTGTTCATAAAGCTTGTGACGTTGATCTTGCTGGAAAACAACTGGTTACAACCGGGATTTTGAACCGCTTACTGCATAATGCTTTTGAACAAACCCCTCCTCCGGTAATTAAACGTCGTCGTTTGAAATTTTTTTATGCCACGCAGACAGGAATCAGTCCACCGCATTTTCTGCTTTTTGTAAATGATCCGAGAAGAGCAAAAGCTTCATACAACAATTATCTTGTAAATAGATTGCGTGAGGCAATGGGATTTGAAGGTTCACCAATAGTGGTGAATTTCCGAGCCCGCCGACAGCCGAGGATAAGAGAGGGAAGAAGGCAGAGTAAAAAACAGTAATGCTCATCCGTGGTCCGTTATCGGTAGTCCGTAAATTCCGCTCTTGAGCAGAATGTCCCGGTCGAAGCATCGGGAAGGGTTGCCCAATAGGGCGGTGTGTGTAAAATTGGAAATTTGTTAATAATTAATAAATATTTATTAATAAATAATAAATAGAACAATGCCGACACAATCAAAAAAAAAACATTCTGACATAATCCTCGACTCAATTGCTGACGGAGTTTTTACTGTTGATGATAAGTGGAGGATTACTTCTTTTAATAAAGCCGCTGAGAAAATCACCGGTGTGCCACGTGAAGCGGCAATCGGAAGTTTTTGCGGTGATGTTTTACATGCAGATTGTTGTGAAAAAGACTGTGCACTCAAAAAAACTATCGCTACGCAAACACCAATTGTCAATAAACAGGTTTCTATTGTAAATAATCACGGCGATATTAAAACTATTTCTATTTCTACCGCAATTCTTCGTGATGAAAATAAAAAAATATCCGGCGGTGTTGAAACTTTCAGAGATATTACGGTTGAACAAAATCTTCGCAAACAACTCTACGAAAAATATACACGCGAAGATATTATTAGCGTTAGTCACAAAATCCAAAAATTGTTTGATGTATTACCGGAAATAGCGGAAAGTCCCGCTTCAGTCCTTATTAATGGCGAAAGCGGTACAGGAAAAGAATTGTTTGCACGGGCAATCCACAATTTAAGTTCCCGTAAAAATAAACCGTTTATTGCGGTGAATTGCGCCGCGCTGCCTGATAATCTTCTTGAATCCGAGCTTTTCGGATATGTTGCCGGAGCGTTTACCGATGC
>JAOZNZ010000590.1 GCA_029933535.1 bacterium
CGACATTAATAAGTTATAACAATCATCAGCCGATTTATAAAATCGGAGATAAAATCGTTATTAACCGCGGGACTGAAGAAGTAGAATTACCCTCAATTCCGGAAAATCTTGTTTCTGAGCCGACACTTGTCTGGAAACTTGAAAATCTTTACCCTAAGAAACAGGAAATTGTCGCTAATTATATGACACGAGGAATGAGATGGAACGCCGATTACGTTGCCGTGTTGTCTGCAGACGACAAAAAATGCGGATTGAACGGCTGGGTTACAATCGACAATAATTGCGGTGCGACATTCAATAACGCGCAACTGAAACTTGTTGCCGGTGATGTCCAAAAAGTACAGCCTCCAAAAAGCGCGCGAAAATATAATTTGATGACAATGGAATCTGCAGCTGTGGATAGATCAGGTTTTGTTCAGGAAAGTTTGTTCGAGTATCATATGTACACTTTGGAACGCCCGTCAACATTAAAACAGAATCAGAAGAAACAAATTTCTTTGCTTGAGGCCCGCGGAATTGATATTACAAAAATTTTCCGCTGTATAGGTCAGAATTATTATTACCGGAGCCGGCGTGGCGACATGATGAAAAATATCAAGATCGGCGTCTTTGTTTCTTTTATGAACAGCAAAACAAATAATCTCGGCATGCCGCTCCCTAAAGGAACTGTAAGAGTTTATAAAGCTGATTCTTCAGGTAATAATCAATTCATCGGTGAAGACAGAATCGATCACACACCTAAAGATGAAAAGATCGAACTAAAACTTGGTGATGCATTCGACATAATTTCCGAACGTCGGCAAACTTCCTGGAAAAAACTTGGAAGCAGCACTTATGACACCGGCTGGGAAATTAAAATCAGAAATCATAAAGATGAAGATATCGTAGTAAATGTTGTTGAACCATTCGGCTGTGACTGGAAAATTTTAAAAAGCTCACAAAAATATGAAAAAAAAGACGCGTTTACAGCTATATTCAAAGTTCCCGTTAAGAAAAATTCAGAGGCCGTAGTAACTTATGACGCGCGTTTGAAATGGTAGCACGAATTTCCCGAAAACTTTTACCACAAATAGCTTAACCACGAATGAACACTAATGGACACGAATAAATATTATAAAAACTGTTAAATTTTCTTAAAATAAAATTAGTTTCTAAAGAAATTTCCTCTATGTCTGCAAAAAAAAGAAAAGCTACTCTGCCAAGAATTAGAATTCCCGCTAAAGCGTCGATTGACCGGACGCATGATTTGTTAAAGTCATTAAACCTTCATACTGTCTGCCAGGAAGCAGATTGCCCAAACAAATGGGAATGCTTTAGCGATAATACAGCTACTTTTCTAATCCTTGGCGACATATGTACACGCAACTGTAAATTTTGCGGAGTGACTACAGGAACTCCATTGCCTGCAGATCCCGATGAGCCTGAAAGAGTGGCTGAAGCTGTTGTGAAACTCGGCTTAAAATACGTCGTTATTACAACTGTTACACGGGACGACTTACCTGATGGCGGTGCTGAACAATTTGTAAAAATCATTCGTGCGATCAGAAAAAAAATACCTGACGCGGGAATTGAAGTTCTTACATCCGATTTTGATGGAAATATTGACGCTTTGGAAAAAGTACTTTCCGAAAAACCTTCTGTTTTTAATCATAATGTTGAAACAGTTGAGAGACTTACACCAAAATTGCGCAGTAGAGCTTCTTATTTAAGATCGCTTGCCGTGCTTGACCACGCCGCAAAATTTTCACCCGATATTCCAACTAAAAGCGGATTAATGGTTGGTGTTGGTGAAACAGAAGATGAAGTTAAAAAAACTTTGGAAGATTTAAGAAAAGTCAATTGTAAAATAATTACTATCGGTCAGTATCTCGCACCGTCTGAAAATCATTACCAGGTGCAAGAATTTGTTGATGAAAAAACTTTTGAACTTTATAAAAACATAGCCGAAAAACTTGGATTTTCAGCTGTCGCTTCAGGAGCGCTTGTTCGCAGTTCGTATCACGCGTCACAGTGTTATGAAAAGGCTATCGGGAGATTAATTAGCACGGACTGACACAGACCTGACACAGACCTGACACGGACCGACACGGACTAACATGGACGGACTGACACAGACCGACACGGACTAACATGGACCGACTAACACGGACTGACACGGACAATAAAATGAAATCTGATTTAATATCAAAACATGGCGGTTATCGAAAACTGAAAAGTTTTCAGATAGCACAGCTTGTTTATGATGTAACGGTTCGATTTTGTGATTTGTATATCGATAAACGTAGCAGAACACACGACCAAATGGTGCAGGCCGCACGGTCAGGTGTTCAGAATATTGCTGAGGGAAGTCAGGCTTCAAGCACTTCTAAGAAATTTGAATTAAAACTGACCAATGTTGCAAGAGCAAGTCTTGAAGAACTCCGCTTGGATTATGAAGATTTTCTACGGCAACGCAATCTGCCGCTTTTAGCGCCGGAGCATCCGGTTTTAATGAGATTCAAGAAAGCTCAATGCAACACTTTCACTATTAAATTTATCTTGTTATTTTCTTGATCGACAAATTGAACGTCTGGCTAATGATTTTGAGCAGAATGGCGGATTTACAGAAAGGTTATGATAGTGTCTGACCGAAAACCTCTTA
>JAOZNZ010000591.1 GCA_029933535.1 bacterium
GTTTTGGCTTCAAAACTTCAAAAATCACACGCAATAACTATTGGAAAATCTCAGGTTGAAAAATATCTAGTCTTTGAAATGACTAATGTTATTAACCTTGAATCCGCGGTAAAAAAATTAATCAAAATCCTCGGACCTAATAATAATTCAAAACGAATGTATGCTTTCAGTATTAATTGTATTCCCCTGCTGACACGCTCTGTTTCCAATCTTCAAAAAAAAATTAACGACGGCTTCGATTTAGCAGAAAAATATAACGTGCCGGTTATGTTTCATGTAGACCCTATGTACGGTTTGGGTGCGGAATCAACAATTCCAAAAGAAGAAGAAGCTAAAGTTGAATATTGGAATCATCCTGAAATGTGCGAATGGGTTAATTTTCCAACGAACGGACAAACACATGGTAAAGTACCCCGCTCATGGATTAACTGGGGTAACTGGCTTGTCACCGCGCCTGCGAATCCATGTTTTGAATCTCCGGAACTAAAACCTTTTGCAGTTTCACAACTAAAAAACGGTATCGTAAAAATTATTTCCAAACGTTTGAAAAAATTAAAAAAACAAAACAAAGAATATCTGTTTGTAGGTTTGAATGTCGGCTGGGAAACTCATCTTATCAATAATTCAAAACGTTTAACTGAAATACATCCGATCATTAGTAAGCAAAATACAAATATGGTGATGCAAAAATGGGAGATGGCACAATCAGGTTTCGCGGCACTTCATTACAAAGGATGGAACGAAAAGAAATTAATTTCCGAAGCAAAAAAGCAAAGGATCTCAAAAGAAAAATTATTTTATAAACTCTGTGGGCAGGTTGTCCATGACTACCTTGAAATTTTGGCAAAAACAGCTTTTGAAAATGGCCTTTCCAAAGATAAAATCTATACACACACCGTTGCTGTTCAGTCTGTTGACGTCAATACAATAAATACCGAGTTCCCTCCTGTTTGGTCGGCGGTAAATGATTACAGCATTCCCGGTTTTACACTGTGCAATGAAAGCGGCGCGAGATACGACATAAAGAAATTAAAGAGATTAATTAAAAAAGCGGATCCGAAAAAAAATGAATTTGCAGCGGTTGAAACATATCTTTTGCATCACAAAACTAAAAAAAGATTTACAGATTATATGAAGGAAATTTTTAGAACCGATAATCCGATTATGGTAATTTATGGCGCGCTTCAAAACGGTAAATACGGTATGAATCCAAAACCGGAAGATGAGACGAAGGCGATAATTAAATGGCTGAAACCGACATCGAGGCAATATGAACTGAGAGGGCAACAGTAATTATTGCCCACGGATTTTTTTCTGACCACGGAACACACGGAATTACACGGAAAAAAAATTATTAATTTATACTGTTAAAATATTTATATTTAAATCTTTTTTATTTTAATTTTTCCGTGTAATCCGTGTGTTCCGTGGGCAATTCTTATTCGGGATTCTTTCCGCAGAGCTATCTTAAAATCGCTTCCGCCATCAAACCGAAATTTGAGAAAACAAACTTATGCACCCGTTCGCCATTAAACATATATTGTCGTTCAACTCTATCGGAAATTAAAGTATAAACTTCGTATGGAATAGTGTTCATCTGCTCCGCGATTTCGTTAATAGTGATTTCGTTAAATCCTTGTTTTCCGATTAAAACGACTTCATCGCCAACACTAATGCTGCTGTGAAGTCCGATATCAACTGTTGTTTGGTCCATACTTATTCTTCCCACAACGGGGAATTTATCTCCACGAATAAGAATCTGACCTTTATTACCCAGCACGCGTAAAAATCCATCACCATAACCTATTTCTATAGTTGCAATCCTGGTATGTTTTTTGGGTGTAAATGTTGAACCGTAACCAATAGATTGTCCCGGGAAAACTTCTTTTACAAAAGTAACATTTGTTTTCCACATAAGCATTGGCTTGGTGCGAATGCCTTTCCTGACTTTACCGTCAACGGGTAGAAGTCCCCCATAAAGCAAAATACCCGGTCGAACCATATCGAAATCTGAATGCGCGATATTCAAAAAACCGCCGCTGTTTGAAATATGTTTTAACGGAATATTAACATCTCTTTCACGCAGGAATTTGCTTACACGTTTAAATCTGTCAAGTTGCCCTATTGAACTACGAATATCCTCACTATCAGATCCGGCATAATGGCTCATCAAGCCTTCTATTTCAAGGTTACTCAATTGAGTTGCTTTGTATATATCATTAATATTTTTTTCCGAATTAAAGCCAATTCTTCCCATTCCTGTGTCAACCTTAATGTGACATTTAAGTTTTATGTGCATTTCTCGTGCAGCACTATTTAACTGCAACGCGTTTTCTAAATCTACAATTATAGGCGTGATACGGTGAACACATAAAGCTTTTACATCGTCTGCAACACATGGTCCGAGAACCAAAATCCTCGCTTCAGGTACATAAGCTTTTATTTCCAAAGCTTCTCGCAATGTCGCTAATCCAAGCCACTCAATTCCAAATTCGTGTGCCGCTTTGGCCATCGGTTCAAGTCCGTGACCATAAGCGTTAGCTTTTAGCGGCAGCAAGATTTGACAATTATGAGAGAGATTTTCGCGAATGATGTTAATATTTTCGCGTAAGATATTAAGGTTTATTTCTACCCAGGAGTA
>JAOZNZ010000078.1:0-1801 GCA_029933535.1 bacterium
ATTATCAGAAAGGTCTTGTGAGACGCTACTGATACCACGAAAAAATATTTTTTAATCACGAATGGACACTTATAGACACTAATGAATGTTTATATTTTTTTAAAAATCAGTGTAAATCATTCAGTCATTTAAACAGAAGTTTGGTATAATACATAAAATTAATAAACGATAAATTATAAATAACAATTAGTAAATAGTAACATGTTTATAGATACTGCAAAAATTAAAGTCCATGGAGGAAATGGGGGCGCGGGATGCGTTAGCTTTCTTCGCACAAAAACTCAACCGCGCGGAGGACCCGACGGCGGCAACGGTGGCCGGGGCGGCTCTGTGATTATTAAAGCCGATAAGCAGCTTGCAACCTTATCTGATTATTTTTATAAGCCGATTAACAAGGCGGAAAATGGGACACCCGGCGGAAGCACACGTAAAAACGGAGCTTATGGCAATGACCTTATTTTGAAAGTGCCGGTTGGAACAATAGTACGTGATGTTGAATCCGGAGATATTTTGGCCGATCTTAATAAAAATGAAATGGAAATAATTCTCGCTAAAGGCGGTCGAGGAGGATTCGGTAATCTGCACTTTAAATCAAGCACAAACCGCGCGCCGAGAGAATCTGATTCGGGACGTCCCGGAGAGGAGAAAGGATTACATTTAGAACTTAAAATCATGGCTGATGCAGGGCTGGTTGGATTCCCTAATGCGGGAAAATCCACTTTGATATCAGCAATAACTCACGCACATTCGAAAATTGCGAGTTATCCTTTTACAACTCGTCAGCCGATTCTGGGACTGCTTGAATTTGACAATTATACAACAGTTGTAATTGCTGATATTCCCGGACTGATTGACGGAGCACACAGAAATGTCGGACTTGGACATAAATTTCTTCGTCATGTTGAACGATGCAGTCTGCTGGTTTTTATGATTGACATGGGTAGTGTTGATAACAGAGATCCGCGTAGTGATTATGAAATATTGCTTAACGAACTTTCGCTTCATAATGAAGAACTTGCGTCACGGCAGTCGATAGTTGTTGCAAATAAGATGGATCTTCCTGCCGCGAAAGAAAATTTAGAAAACTTTGAAGAGAAATTCCCTGAACTTAAAATTATACCAATATCGGCGCTTGAAGGTATTGGACTTGAAAAGGTAACAGCAGAATTGAAGAAAAAATTGGTTTAATGGAAAAAATAACCTTAAAAAGGTTATTCAACGTAGCCCTCGGCATCGCCGTGGGTAACCGATAAAAAACAACCAAGCCTGAAAGGCTTGTTCAATATCTTATAAGGCAATATAATGGCACAATCTTTTTGTCAAATATATATCCATGCTATTTTTAGCACAAAAGACCGCAAACCGTGGTTGGACGATAATATTCGTAAACGTGTTCATGCTTATTTATCAACTGTTGTTCGTGATATGAATTGTCCTTACGTTGTTGTTGGTGGCATTGAAGATCATGTACATATTATAATGGATATTGGAAAGAGTCATCTACCAATAGATATTTTAGCCAAAGCAAAAAAAGAATCTTCAAAGTTTGTAAAAGGACTTGGAAGTAAATATTCTTCATTTTATTGGCAAAGCGGTTATGGAATGTTTTCCGTGAGTCCGGGCAATGTATTTAAAGTAGAAAAATATATTTTAAATCAAGTAGAGCATCATAAAAAACAAACATTTAAAGATGAATTATTAGCATTTTTAAAAAAATATAAAATTGAATATAATGGAAAATATTTGTGGGATTGAGTAATCCTTACAGGATTGATTTTATAATTAAATCATCCTACGGCGA
>JAOZNZ010000078.1:1901-10228 GCA_029933535.1 bacterium
TGCCGCAGGCTACGTTGAAATATCCTGTCGGGATATTTGACAAAACGAACAATAATAAAATCCTACGGCGATGCCGCAGGCTACGTTGAAATATCCTGTCGGGATATTTGACAAAACGAACAATAACAATGAATAAAAACAGAAAAAAAAGTTTGGAAAAAGTTAAACGGATCGTTGTAAAAGTGGGAACTAATGTTCTCACAAAAAATAACGGTGATGTGAATATGAAATGGATGAACAATTTTGCAAAACAAATTTGTTCACTGATGAAAAAAAATAAAGAAATAATTGTCGTGACTTCAGGCTCAATCGGTGCAGGATGTTATTTACTCGGAATGAAAAAAAGACCGGGAGATCTTATCGGAAAACAGGCAATTGCATCCGTTGGGCAAACACGTCTGATGCGTGCTTACAAAGATGCTTTCCGCCGTGCCGGTGCGCCTGTAGGTCAGATATTATTAACTTATGACGATCTTGACAGCCGTCTCCGCTCGAAAAACGCCACGAATACTATTAATGCTCTTTTGAAAATGAAAGTTGTTCCTATCATTAACGAAAATGATACAGTCGCAGTTGAAGAAATAAAGTTTGGTGAAAATGATTATCTTAGCGCGTTGGTTTCGGAATTCATAAACGCCGATTTGCTTATCTTACTGACTGATGTTGACGGAGTTTATAACAACCCGCCTGATTCAGAACTCGATTCAAAAGTTATTTCATCCGTTTGTAAAAAAGATTGGGCAAAATTGGAACTAGGAATTTCTAAATTAACCGGCGAAAAAGGTTCGGGTGGAATGATTACTAAAGTACAGGCCGCACGATCGGCAGTTAATCATGGCGGTATAGCAGTAATTGCGAATGGGAAAATTGAGAATGTACTTCAGAAAGTAATTGCCGGAGATGAATCGGGCACGCTTTTCACGGAAGAGTAGAGTAATCAAATCAAGAGGGGATTTACAAAGCACAAATATTTTATGACTGAAAACACATATAATTTTGACGTTCCGGACGAAATTCCGATAACGCGGATTGATACTTTTATAGTAGAAAAAATTTCGGAAACATCGAAGATTTCAAGGTCACGTATTGCTGAACTGATCGATAAAGGATTTATAACCGTTGATAACGAAAAATGTCGACGCTCAACAAAGCTTCGCGGCGGTGAGAAAATTATTGTCAATATTCCCGCTCCGCCCACACGGGAATTAGTTCCTGTAAAACTTGAACTTGATATTATTTTTCAAGACGAACATCTTGCCGTAATTAATAAACCGGCAGGATTAATTGTACATCCAAGCCCGACAACTTCTGAAACAACACTTGTTCACGCTCTGCTTTACGAATTTCCCGATATAGCTAATCTTAATGATGATGAACGACCGGGCATAGTTCATCGTCTTGATAAAGATACATCAGGATGTTTAATTATTGCTCGAACAGAGGAAGCGCGATTAAAACTTGTTGAGATGTTTTCCAAACGGGAAATCAAGAAAGAATATTATGCATTAATTAAAAATGTTCCTCGTGAAACTAAATTTGAGATCAATAAAGATATTGGCAGGAGTTCTCACGACAGAAAAAAAATGACTGTTAATACAAGAAAAGGCAAAAACGCTCTGACACAGGTTACTTTAATTGAACAATTCGATACAATCGCAAGCGCACTTTCTGTAAATATTATCACGGGAAGAACACATCAGATAAGAGTTCATCTTGCAGATATGGGATTACCGGTGATAGGGGATCAAACTTATGGAAACGCCACAAAAGTTCTCACGAAAAAAACCGGTGCGGAACGTCAAATGCTTCACGCCAGAAAGATTTCATTTTGTCATCCGATAACCGGAGAAAAACTTTCTTTCACAGCAAAAATCCCGGAGGATATTTCAAACGTCAGACGCTTTCTTGCGGAAAAAGAAGAATGATGATGGAAGTGATGGGTGATAGAAATAAATTGACCTAATTTCTAATTAACCTAATTGACCTAAAAAAACTCCAAAAACCAATATCCAAAATTTAATTTTTAGAATTCCACAATTTTAAATCTAAAATCTCACCTTCCCACCATTAACTAATAACTAATAACTAATAACTAATAACTGCTCGCGCTTGGAAGCGCGGCTTACTACATTCCCTCACCACGAATTATCACCAGCAAAGTTTTAGATATGATTTTTATGTCGGATGTCAGTGACCAATTATCTATATAATTCAGATCATAAGCAACCCACTGATCATTAGGGATTTTATTTCGTCCGCTTACCTGCCATAAACCTGTCATTCCCGGTTTCATTGAAAGTCTTCGTCTTTCCCACAGTTTGAATTTATTGACTTCTTCCGGTAAGGATGGTCGTGGTCCAACGAGGCTCATATCGCCTTTAAAAACATTCCACAATTGAGGTAATTCATCGATACTGAATCTTCTGATAAATTTACCTACAGTCGTAATTCTCGGATCATTTTTAATTTTAAATGCCCATCCGTTCATTTCATTATTTACCTGAAGAATAGGTTTTTCATTAGCTGCATTCGCGAACATTGATCGGAATTTATAAAGAGTGAATTGTTTTCCGTTAATGCCGCAACGGAGCTGTTTATAAATAACAGGTCCTTTTGATGAAAATTTTATAGCGAGAATAATTACGATGAATAATGGTGAAAGAATAAGAAGAAGAAATAAAGATGCAACTCGGTCAAAGAAAACCTTAAATGTCAAAGCTCCGAAATTCCCGGTTGTTGGATTGAGAGTTAACATGGGAATTCCAAAAAGATATTCAGTATTTATAGCGGAAATAACCGGTTTGTAAATGTCAAGCAATATCCTTGCTTTAATTCCAAGCTGCTCGCATATATTTATAAATTCAGGTAATTCGGAAAGTGAATCAGGTTTGACAGCGAAGATGACTTCATCGATTTGTGACTGAGTAATATTATCGGTAAAATTTTCACTGCTGATAGAATTAATATCCAATTCATTATTAATTCTTAATCCCCATTCCTTGTACTGGTCAACGAGTTCTTCAGCTTTTTGGTTTTCGTTTGCTTCTGTTACGAGCAAAATATTGTGTGAATATTCCGGTTTTTTGTGAAGCACAACAAAAATCGCGCGAAGAATTTTATCCTTGAGAATTAGTAATCCGGTAGCCCAAAAGGCTGTACCTACAATAACAATACGCGCAATGAACTGCTGCTTAAAAACAAAGATTGCAGTCACAAGGAATATTCCGCAAAAAGCCGATGCCTTAATTACAGCCCAACGTCTGATTCCGGCATTCCTGAAGTCGTAAAGGTCGTAATAACCCCACCGATTAAGCGCCATCGGCCATAACAGGGCACATGACGGGAATAACCATAAATATTCTCTAAAAATATGACTTTTTTCATAAGGAATTATTTCGGGAAACCATGCGGGAAGAACAGTCATAAAATCATAATAAAAATACGCAAGAAGTGAACGGGTATAATATGCTGCAACTAAAGCGAGCATTGCGAGCATCATGTCGATAAGCAAATTTAATCTCAGGAAAATATATTGACGTTCATGAACCATATTCTAAACTGAAATTTGTGCAAGGCGGTCGTTTAATGTGTTTATTGATGCATCTTCTTCCCACTTACCATCTTCAAAAATACTTATTTCACCTGTTTCCTCACTCACGCAAACAACAAGCGCATCGGTTTCTTCACTCATACCCAGCGCAGCCCGGTGGCGTGTTCCCATAATATAAGAGCGGGGAGTTGCCGATAGGGGGAAAATGCATGCCGCAGCGAGAATGCGCCCGCTTTCAACTATCACCCCTCCATCGTGAAGAGGAGATTTTGGATAAAAAATATTTTTTAGAAGAGGATTGCTTAGTTCCGCGTCAAGAATTACAGCAGATTGTGTGTAGGTACGCAGTCCAACTGAGCGCTCAATTGCTATAAGAGCTCCTGTATTAGTGGTTGCAAAATATTTTGCGGCATCAGCTATTGGTGATAGTGTTAATAATTTTGAACCGAGAACGTGGCGAACAAAAGTTTGTCTTCCAATTGCGATTAATGCACGTCTCAACTCAGGTATGAACATTACTATAAAACCGAAAAGAATAACATTCGCCACGCCTTTGAACACAAGATTGATTGTCTCAAAATTCAACCATTTTGCAAGACCGTACAGCGCGGCTAAAAGGAGAGCGCCGCGTAAAACCGCAACGGTACGCGTGCCGCGAATAAAGAGAATTATGTAATAAATAATTGTTGCCAGGATAATTATTTCCAGAAAGTTTTGAGGCTGATTCCATATTCTGGAAAGCAAAAAACTCAGCTGCAATTTGATATTTTCTAAAAAGGCGTTCAATTTTCCATACTGTGTGTTTGGTTAGCAAAAATAATTTTATTTAGTGCGTGAACAAAGGCAAAGGGATTTTGTTCAGGTACTATATTAATAATACCATTTTAAGCTTTTGTTTTCCACCCCTAACCGGTCTTAATGAGACCGGATTCCGGTAAACCGGAAAAGTATCCGGTAATACTTTTTAATTTTGAACATGCGGTAGCGAGTTACTTCGTTAGAACTTTATACTTTAAACCTTAAACTTTAAACTCCCCTCCTTATTGAGGAGGGGTGCCCGAAGGGCGGGGTGGTTTTTTGAACTTTCCAACCTTCCAACCTTCGTACCTTCGCACCATTAACTAATAACTGCTCGCGCTTGGAACCCAGCATACGCGGGTCAAGAGCGCGGCTTACTCCACTCACTCATATGAGCCAAGCTCTTTCGCGTATTCAACTATATGTTTAAAATCCTCCAGACTTACGCTTGAAGGAACAGAATGATCGGAAGAAAAAATGTATCCGCCGTTTTCTTTTAACACAGGAATTACCCGTGCCATTTCTTCTTTTATTTCTGCCGGTTTATCCCATAAAACAGCATTAATCCCTCCGTGCAAAACTAAATCATCACCAAAAGTTTTTTTTATATGAATCGGATTCATACCCGCTTTTACTTCAAGCGGATTTAGCGCGTCAACTTCTATTTCTATCAATTCCGGAATTATAGGATTTACATCGCCACAAGAGTGAAGATGAGCTTTGATTCCTTTTGCGTGCGCCCACTCAACCGCGCGTTTATGAAATGGTTTAAGCAGTTCACGATACATATCAACGGAAAAAAACTGTGTGCCTTTATATCCCATATCATCAGGCCATAAAATAGAATCAAATTTATATCCTGCGTCCCAAATCATATCGAGAAGCGCGAGATTGACTTCTAATTCATGTGAAAACATATCCATACACCATTCCGGTTTTTCGATAAGCGCCATGAGGAGCCTTTCCGTGCCGACAATCCAAGAATGAGTAACATCGAAACCAAAAAACAAATCTGCGACAATCCAACTCCCTTTTTCCCGCCAGCTTTTATAGTTTTTTTTAAGATGTTTCCAATCAATACGGTCTTCTGTCGGCGCCATCCTTTCTTTTGCTTTTGCCCAGGAATCAGGATCAACAATTGTAAAATCAATAAACTCGGGTGTGGATGCTGCGTGCCTCCAGTTTTTTAAAGTTGTGCCCCAGGGAGTTATTGAAAGTATATATTCATCGGTTTCTTCAATTATTTTTGATTCATAGCGCGGTGAGTTATCAGTTCCGATACGTATAACATGGTCAATATCGAAATAATCAACATAGTCCATATTTTTCGGTAGACCTTCGCTCTCCCATCTTTCAATAGTAGCGCCCCATGGATAATCAATTATCGGCACGCGATCGGCTTCTTTGTGTTCAAACATTCTTATGAATCGTTCTTTAGTAGTAAGTTTCATTGTTAGTTGAAAATCGTTAATGGTTATTGGTTAATTGTTAATGGTTGAGAACCACCCCGCCCTTTGGGCACCCCACCTAAAACAGGAGGGGAATTTAAACGTCAAAGGTCAAAGGTCGAAGATCAAACATAATTCCCATACCATTTATGCAGTAAAAATAAATTCCATAGAGGAGCTTTGTTATCCGCTTTGCCGGATAAATGTTCATCGAGTAATTTTCTGCACAGTTCCGGATTTACAAGTCCCGCTGATTTAATATTTTCAGTTGAAAGTACTTCTTCAAATTGCGGAGCGAGTTTACCGCGAATCCATTTTTTCATAGGAATCCCAAATCCCCATTTTTTTCTGTAAATGAATTTTTTCGGATAATATTTCTCAGTAACTTTTTTCAGTAAATATTTCGTCTCCATTCCTTTTACTTTTAATCGCGACGGTATTTGCGCGGCAAGCTCAACAAGCTCGGTGTCCATAAATGGCTCTCGCACTTCCAAAGAAGTCAACATACTTGCCCGATCAACCTTGACATTAAAATTATCCTGCATAACAATTTTATAATCCAAAAACATTGTTTTGTTAACTATGTCGTTGATACCGGAATATTCTTCCGCTCTTTCAATAATCGGATTCGTCACTTCCTGGAGTAAAGGCATCCCGGTAAGTCTTTCAATTTGATCAGGCAAAAACGGGCTGACCCAAAACTGATTTCTCAGTGCGAAATTATGATGAAGACTTTTAAAAAACGCTTCAACTTTTCCCTCACCGAAAAACACACTTCCGTCAGGAGAAGGCAGCCAACTCAAAGGTTTTTCCATGCACCATTTTCTTATGGGAGCCGGAACTTTTTCAAGTTGTGCAGCCCATCTTTGAGCAAAATATTTTGGATACCCGCCGAAAACTTCGTCTCCTCCATCACCACCCAGCGCGACAGTTACGTGTTGCCGTGTAAGTTTTGAAACGATATGTGTTGGTAAGATGGAAGAATCAGCCATAGGTTCATCCATATTGTTTAGCACATCATCCATTATGTCGAGAATTTGATCTGTCGCAACAGTAAATTCGTGATGATCTGTATTCATAATTTCAGCAGCCTGGCGCGACCATTTTGATTCGTCATAAGCAGGTTCATCAACTTTAATACTGAATGTTTTTACATTCTTTGACGGCATTGCGCGGCACATCATAGCGACAATGAGACTTGAATCAACTCCTCCGCTCAAAAACACTCCGAGAGGGACATCTGAAATAAGACGTTTTTTAACTGCCCGATAAAGAATTTCATCAACCATTTCTATCCAGTCTTTTTCCGGTCGGGGTTCAATTTTTTCAGGGAAAGTGTATTTCCAATATTGAACAGGAGAGCCGATAATTCCTTTTTCAATTACAAGATAATGTCCTTCAGGGATTTTCTTTACATTATCAAAAATCGAGCGCGGAGTTAAAACATAAGAATATAATAAATACTGCTGTAAAGCAACTTGGTCTATTTCGGTCGTTACCGCAGGATGTTCAAGCAGAACTTTCATCTCCGAACCAAAAATAAAATGTCCCGATGAATCAAAATAATAAAGCGGCTTTTTACCTGCACGATCGCGTGCGATAATTAATTTATCTTTTTGCTGATCGTAAACTGCTACTGCAAACATTCCATCGAGATGCTTTGCGAAACTGTCACCGTATTCCTGATAAAGGTGAACAACGACTTCGGTATCTGTATTTGTATAAAACTTATGGCCTTTAACGATTAATTTTTCGCGGAGTTCTTTAAAATTATATATTTCCCCGTTAAGAACTGTCCAGATTACTTCTGTCTCATCGTGGATTGGCTGGTGACCTGTTGAAAGATCAATTATGCTTAAGCGGCGCATGGCGAGTGCGGTATTTTTATAAAAGTATTCACCGGCGTCATCGGGTCCCCGATGAAACATTTTATTATTCATATTATTGAGGATTTTTTTATAATCACCCAACACATTTTTTTTATCTATAAATCCGCAAATACCGCACATGATTTAATCAGTTAATTGTTAATAGTGAATAGTTAATAGTTAATCGGTAATAGTTAATAGTTAATCGGTAATCGGACCAACACTACCATCTACGAACTACCATCTATAAAATAAATTGTAACATAACTAAACATAAAATTCAATTGACAAATTTTTATTTAAATGTTATTCTTATTTAATCGACAAATTTTGTCATTTGCAATCAACGATAAAATTTGTTTGCACCCATTGCGTCCATTGTGTCCATTTGGTCCATTTGGTCCATTTGGTCCACTAAAATACTAAATAACAACAGGCAGTCATGTCAAACATAAAAATAACTCTATGAAAAATGCTATAGTCGCTCAATCAGGTGGACCGTCACCGGTAATTAATTCGTCGCTGCAAGGCGTAATTGAAGCCTGCCGCGATTGTCCCGACTCTATCAGAACACTTTTTGGCTCGTTCCACGGAATTGAAGGTATTCTAACAGAAAATATTTTCAGCCTGTCAGAACAAAAACCCGAAGAAGTCGCATTACTT
>JAOZNZ010000592.1 GCA_029933535.1 bacterium
CTTATTGCTTACAAAATTGCTGCACACGCCGCGGATGTCGCAAGACATCGTCCCGGCGCTCGTGACCTCGATGATGCCATGGCTGTTGCCCGTGGAAATTTTGATTGGAAAAAGCAGTTTGAACTATCGCTTGATCCCGATCGCGCAAAAGAATATTTTGAATTATGCAATGTTTCTCCGGCAGACGGTGAGGATGATTTTTGTTCAATGTGCGGCAAGAAATTTTGTGCGATGAGAAATTCACAAAAACTAAAATCACAGCAGGACGATTGATAATTATTGCAGGATAATTTAATTCAATTACTTTGGAAATTATATTTGCAGTACGATTTAAGGGCAGCACGATTAAATATTCACAAAAAATTTATTTTCAAATTTAAGGAAATCAAATTTGCTCCAAAGGAGGAAATTTCATCAGAGCGACAAAAGCATACACATGGAAAATAAATTAAAATTTGCGGCAGCTGATTTTAATTTCCTCCGAGCGCCTAAAAATTATCAACCATGCCGCGACACTTGACAAAAACCCGAACATGTAGTACTATATAACGTACGTAAATAAATTTGGGAGAAAAATTATGACTTGCTTAACGGCCACAGAAGCCAGAACAAAATTATACCGTCTTTTAGATGAAGTATCGATTTCTCATAAGCCTGTTCAGATTACAGGCAAGAGAAATTCAGCGGTACTAATTTCTGATGAAGATTGGCAATCTATTCAGGAAACTTTATATTTATCATCTATTCCCGGAATGAGGGAATCAATTATTAAAGGGTTGAAAACACCCGTTGAAGATTGTTTTGAGGAGTTGAGCTGGTGAATTGGAAAATGGTTTACACATCTCAAGCTAAAAAGGACGCAAAAAAGCTTGCTGCTTCAGGTTTAAAACCCAAAGCAGAATTTTTGCTTGGAATACTTAAACTTAATCCATTTCAAAATCCTCCTGAATACAAAAAATTGGTCGGGGATTTATCTAATGCTTATTCAAGACGAATAAATTTTCAACATCGATTAGTTTATCAAATTTTAGAAAGTATAAAAACAATTAAAATATTACGTTTATGGTCACATTATGAATAAACAAAAAAAAGATTTCTTCTCGAGTAATTTATCAAAACACAGATTCGCTACTATTGTTTGTACAATAGGTCCCACCTGCAACACGCCGGAAATTCTAAAAAAACTAGTTTTTGCAGGTATGAATGTCGCCCGGCTGAATTTTTCTCACGGTTCACACGATGAAAAAAAGCGGATTATAAAAATCATCAGAAAAGTTGAAAAAGAAACAGGGAAAACAATTGCCATCCTTCAGGATTTGCAGGGACCGAAACTTCGCGTTGGTGAATTGAAAAACGGCGGACCGGTGAATTTGGTTAATGGTGCTACAGTTACACTGACAACGGAGCCATGTATTGGAACTGCCGAAAAATTTTATGTTGATTATAAAAATCTTCCTAATGAAGTTAAACCAGGCGACCCTGTTTTAATTGCTGATGGAACTATAGCGCTTCAGGTCATCAAAAAAGACAAAGTGGAAGTTTTATGTGAAATAATCCATGGTGGTGAACTTAATCCCCGCAAAGGAGTAAATTTGCCCGGAGTTAAAATGTCTGTTCCGTCTCTTACACCGAAAGATGTTAAAGACTTAAAATTTGGAGTTGAGCATGGAGTTGATTGGATTGCTCTTTCTTTTGTGAGGGAAGCAAAAGACATCACAAAACTTCGCGCGAGAATAACAAAACTTCGCGCTTCGTTAAAAAAATTACCTACGTTAATTCCACCGAAAATTATCGCTAAAGTTGAAAAACCGGAAGCTGTTGCAAACTTAGCCGAGATTTTAGACGCCACGGATGGTGTTATGGTAGCTCGTGGTGATCTCGGTGTAGAGTTAAGTATTTCAAGAGTGCCGGTTATTCAAAAAGAAATGATTCATCTGGCAAATAAAATTGGCAAGCCGGTTATTACCGCTACTCAAATGCTTGAGTCAATGACTCACGCAACGATTCCCACAAGAGCCGAAGCAAGCGATGTCGCTAACGCGATTTTCGATGGAACAGACGGGGTTATGCTCTCCGAAGAAACCGCTTTTGGTAAATTCCCTGTTGAAGCGGTAAAAGCACTCGATTTAATTGCCCGGAATGCTGAGTACAGTCATATTTACAATCCTAATCGTTGCGATATGAAATCAAATACAACATACGCAATTGCTGCATCAGCAAGTGATACGGCTGAAGAGATCAACGCGTCATGTGTTGTAGTTTTTACTTATTCCGGCAATTCGGCGATTAAAGTTGCGAGTTTTAGACCCAAACGACCAATACTTGCTCTTTGCACAAATGTAGATGTCGCACGGCAGCTTATGGTTTATTGGAATATTAAAACCGTTACCGTTCCGGAATGTAAAACTCTTAAACAGATGATAAACCTCGCCGACAAAAAAGTACTTGAATCGAATTGTGGAAAGGCCGGTGATAATTATGTTCTGATTGCAGGAACACCCGAAGAATCAGGAAAAACTTCTTTTCTTCATGTCAGGAAACTTAAGTAATCAGGAAAAATGGCTCTTTATCATGTTTGCAGAACGAAAAAAGTGTAAAGAAACCAGAAATCCGGTAAATAAAGACAGCTTGCTCCATTA
>JAOZNZ010000593.1 GCA_029933535.1 bacterium
TATCCCGGTCTTTGCGCGGGAGCGGCATATTCGTGGAATTTAGAAGCGAACAAGCATTCTGACATTGCGGAAGCTATGAACGAGCTTATTTTTGAGGATTCTACCGGAGCTACCGGAAAGCTTATTATTGAAATGGGAACTGTCTATAAACTTGTTTCTAATAATATATCTAACCGTTCTGTTCTCTTTAATCTTTTGTTCGGTAAGTTTGGCGATAAAAAATCATTGAAAGATATTCACGTGCCGTTACTGAAAAAATGCCTAAAGAAATTTAATGAGTTGCAAAAGCAAATTATTAAATGCCGGCCCAATACTTCAGATAAAAAAATTATCCTGAATGAAATTGATAACGGAATAGAAATGGCTAAATACGGTTTAATGCGCGGAATTGCTGCTTTAACAGGTAAACTTGATAAAAAATCCATGAAAAGAGATTTGAAAAAAATTACGGCTGCACATAAAAAATTGTGGCTTGAGAGAAATCGGGTGGGAGGGCTGGAAGAAAGTTTATCACAATTGAAACGATTGGATGATTGATATGATTGAAACGATTGATATGATTAAAATCACTAAATCACCATATCGTTAAATCGTTAAATAATTATTGCAGTACGATTTTATTGCAGTACGATTTTGGGGGAGTACGATTAAAGAAAAGAAAATACAATGCATTTTTTATTGGCAAAATAATTTTAGGCAAAATGATTAAATATAATAGCGAACTTTTTTGTCAAAATAATTAATATCAAAATAATTGAATTATATAATTTAAAACAAAAAATATTATATTAATAAATAAATTTTGTGTTAATACATCGACCGGATATTTGTATGGAAGCAGCAACGCTCTTACGAAAAAACATCCGCATTATCTATAAAATGAATTCTATCAAACAATCACAGGCATATATTACTCCTACCACCCATTGGGACCGCGAATGGTATCAACCTCAAATCCAGTTTCAAATTCGTCTTGTTAAACTCATTGACAGATTAATCAAAATTCTTGAGACCGACCCTTCTTATTCGTGTTTTCTGATGGATGGGCAGACCGTTCCCCTGGAAGACTATTTGGAAATCAAACCGCACAACCGGGAAAGACTTGTAAAATTAATCAGAGAAAAAAGGATTATCGTGGGGCCATGGTACGTACTCGCCGATCAATTTCTTCAAGACGGGGAATCCACTGTTCGAAATCTCATAATCGGTATGCGACAATCAAAAGAGTTAGGTGCATCTCCAATGAGAATATGCTATGTCCCCGACTCTTTTGGAAGCAGTGAGTCGCTGCCAATGTTTGCCGCGGGGTTTGATATTCCATACATCATGTTCGGACGAGGCCGTCCTGACGACTTCCCTACTGACGATGTCTGTTTTATGTGGAAAGCACAGGACGGATCAAAAGTACTAACCGCCAATCATGGCTACGGCTCAGGTATTTTCCTGAGTTACCCCGATTTCTGGGTGAACATAAACCGTAGATTGCCTAATGGTCCTGAAGCATTAACTCAGATGAAACGTTGCCTGTCGGATTTTCAATCAAAACGATCTCTCACCAATTTCTATATTTCAGTCGGCGTTGATCACATGGAACCGCGGGAATCCCTGCCAAAAATTATTGAGTATCTAAACGCGCATATGCCGGATGTTAATTTCAAAATTACAGGTCCGGAAGATTATATGCGGGAAATTGAGAAAACTGAGAAAACGTTGGAAACATATTCAGGTGAAATGCGCGGCAAAAATATAAAAGGATTTAACGGTTGTACATCATCACACATGTATCTCAAACAAGCTAATTTTCGCGCGCAACGCTGGCTCAGTCGTTATGTTGAACCGATGTCAACATTCGCGTTTCTTGCTAACGATACATACCCAACTCATTTTATAGACCGGCTGTGGCGTTTATTACTGGTAAATCATCCGCATGATTCCATTTGCGGATGCAGCACGGATACAGTACATGCAGATATGAAAAATCGTTACATTCGCATAGATGACGCTGCAGCTATGCTCACTGAACGTGCGGCACATCGTATTGTTTCTGTCATTGACACACGTCACAGTGTTCTTGATGCTGTACCGGTTGTTGTATTTAACACACTCGGTCAAACCCGAACTGATGTTGCCAGTCAAATGATTAGAATACCCAAGCGATTCAAATCCAAGCATTATACTATTGTGGATGAGACCGGGATTCCCCTGCCGTCTGCTGTCAACATCAGAGCCATTAAACAAATGGATTTGGAAACTCTTTCAATGACAGCACAGCAGTTAGCCGCGCTTGCATCCAAAAACGTATTGTCTGAAAAACCTGATGATGAGATATTTACGGTTCTGGAAACCGAATTTATCGCTCCGGAAGTGCCAGGACTTGGTTACAAAACATTCTGGATAAAACCTGAAAAAGATACAAAACATAAAACATGTGTCGAAATAACAGAGAAAGGAATGAAAAACAATTTCATTGATTTGTCATTCAACTCTAACGGAACATTCAACCTAACCGACCTGCGCACAGATCGCGTATTCCAAAACATGCACTATTTCGAGGATACCGAAGATATCGGTGACGGGTACGGTTTTCATCATTATGAACAACCTGACTTGCGTAACACTCTGGATGCGCATGCCCGTAT
>JAOZNZ010000594.1 GCA_029933535.1 bacterium
TTTAATGGTCGGTTAATTAAAATCGTTCGTTTTAATAGGTGGATACCCATTTTCTCATTTTTCTTATCATATGTCAACTTTTCCCGTACAGCCAATTTTTCTTTGCAATTTATTTAAATTTTGAATATAATATATATAGTTGAGTAATTTAAGTACATTACACCAATGTATTTGAAGTATGTGTTCTAAAACTTTATTCTGTATTGAGAGAAACCTATGAAATCTAATATGGCTTATTCCACCATTATTGTTTTCTTATTCTGTTTTGTGGTCGGCGCGGCAAACTTGTTTGCTGTGAAACAATACGGGGAACAAAATTCAAAATCATTAAATCAGCAAATCAGCAAATCAGCAAATTCCGCGGAATGTCAAACTGTCAAACCCGGCGAAATACCGGTAGGTCTTGATGCTTTCTCTTGGGAAAAAATCCAGGAACAAATTCCTGATTCGAAACCAATCGTTGCTGATACAAACCAAGAAATCCAAAATTGTTCCGATTATCCTTATGCCTTGGAAACTGAATTAACCGGAAATGGAGGCCATTTCGGATGGTCAGTAGCTATGGATGGTAATATCGTTGTTGTTGGTGCAGAAGAAGAATCTGTCGTCGGTTTGTATAGTGGCGCTGCGTATGTTTTTGAACGAAACTATGGTGGTACGAATAATTGGGGACAAGTTAAAAAACTTGTTCCTTACGATACACAGATGTATGATCATTTTGGCTATGACGTTGCAATAGCAGGTGACATAATTGTTGTTGGAGCACCTTTGGAAGACAGCTATGGAAATGAAGCTGGCGCTGCGTACATTTTTGAAATGAATTATGGGGGTATAAATAACTGGGGGCAATTGAAGAAAATAGTCGCATCTGACGCAATGTCAGGGGATTATTTCGGATGGTCCGTGGCGATGGCAGATGGAATTATAATCGTCGGCGCTCCATGGGAAAATACTGGTTATAATAATAACGGCGCAGCATATATTTTTGAGCAGAACGCAGGCGGTATAAATGCATGGGGGCAGATGAAAAAACTTTTGGCTTCTGATCCGCAAGAAGATGATTATTTTGGCATGGCCGTTACTGTGGATGGTGATGTAGCAGTTGTTGGTGCACGAGCAAAAGATGCCGGAGGTTATTTTAGTTCTGGAGCAGTGTATATCTTTGAGCGTAATACAGGTGGTGTAAATGTCTGGGGACAAATGAAAGAAATGTTTGTTCCTATTGCTCATCATGGTGATCAATTTGGTTCTTCTGTTTCATTAGATGGTAATTTGTTAGTTGTTGGTGCTTGTGGATATAATTCAGGCGGCGATGAACCTGGTACGGCATATATTTATGAACGAAATTTGGGTGGTGCAAATGCCTGGGGATTAGAAAAAAAACTCATTGCATCTGATGGTAAAGTTAATAATATGTTTGGATGGTCTGTCGCAATAGATAATAATATTGTCATCGTTGGGGCATATCAAGATTATACTGCCGGTACCATGGCAGGTACAGCATATATTTATGAACAGAATTTGGGCGGTGCAAATGTTTGGGGCGAATTGAAAAAATTAACAACATCTAATCTAACATCATATTATCGATTCGGCTATTCTGTTGATGTGGAAGGTGATAGTGCACTTGTTGGCGCATATGGAAATAATGCTGCGTATGTTTTTGATGAATTTATAGTTTATTTACCAACGATTAACAATGCTGATGGCGCAACAAACATCACAGAAAATTCGGCTACTTTGCGCGGTGAAGTTACATACACCGGCGGAGAAAATCCTGATGTTATAATTTTCTGGGGAGATAATGATGGCGGCACAATAACCGGAAACTGGGATCATATAATAAATATGGGAATTCAAACCGGTAGTTTTTCAAGCGCTATTGCCGGGCTTATTCCTAACAAAACTTATTTCTACCGCTGCTATGCAAGAAATTCAGGAGGCACGGCTTGGGCGAATGCCACCACGGATTTTACCACTCTTGGCTCTCCTTTTATTGATATTACAAACGCTTCACCAATAAACATAAATTACGACACTGAAACTTATGAAATCAGCGGAACAAATTTGAATATTGCAGGGCAGCTTGCTTACATCAACGATCAGCATCCTGACTCAACAAATTATTTTGCCCCCGGATTTTCTGTTGTAATAAGTAATATTAATTATGGTGATAATTTAATAACTGTTTTCGGTACAAACGTTTTCGGCACGATTACAAATGATTTTGTAACCATCCATCGCGAAACTTTTGAAGAAGTCCATCCTTTCATAAAAATTACAAACGTACCAACAGAAGTCGCGTACAACATTTCTTCAACGGAAATTAGTGGAACAAATTTAAATATCGCCGGACAGCTCGGAATAATAAACAATCAACATCCTGAAACAACCAATTTTTTCGCCCCGGGATTTTCTACAATAATTTTTAATCTTGAACATGGAGATAACTTAATAACAATTTTCGGAACAAATACCTATGGTCAATCGACAAATGATGTCGTCAGTATCCATCGCGAAACTTTTGAAAAAGTCCATCCGTTCATAAAAATCACAAACGCACCGGCAGAAGTTGCGTACAACATTTCTTCAGCGGAAATTTCAGGGACAAATAACGCAAATGTTGTCGGTGATATAG
>JAOZNZ010000595.1 GCA_029933535.1 bacterium
ACCGGCCAGTCGGCCACCCCCTTCAAAAGGGGGATTGCGGCTTACTCAAATAAGTTTCCCACACCGAGAATATTATTTGGATCCAATGAGAGTTTAACATTTTTCATCTGTACGACTCCCCTGTCCCCGTACATTAATTTCAGGAAATCTTTTTTTAGTTTTCCGATACCATGTTCAGCGGAAACTGTTCCGCCTAGTTCAACAGCTTTAGCGGCGAATATTTTGTAATATTTTTTAGCTTCCAACAATTCATTTTCATTTTGCGGTAAGATATTGACATGGAGGTGATTATTGCCGATATGTCCAAATATTGCGTATTGGATTCCTGCTTTATCAAGCTGATCGTGATAGAAATTAAATATTTGATCGAAGTTTTCATCAGGAACGGCGAGATCGGTACCTATTTTATGCAAGTCAGGGATTTCACGTTTTCGTTCGCCGATGATTTGGTTAATGGTTTCCGGAACCGCGTGCCGGAATTTTTTCAAAATTTCTGTTTCATTGTAATCCATTCCTGCCCAGGAGTTATCAGTTGAAGAACCTTCCGACTGCAATTTTTCTTCGAGCAGTTCATATATTTCTTCGATTTCAACTTCATCAAAAGCGAATTCGGAATAAATAGCGGCATCACATTTCGGGAAATCCTGAAGATCTGTACCGCCTTCTTCGTGGCGCTTATGCAGCAATGCCAGAGCGTTATTACCGAAGAATTCGATTGCTTCCACATCAAGTTTCACATCATTTCTGATTGAATCTACGAATTGGAATGCCTGTTTTTCAGAGTTAAAAAATGACAGCAGGCTCAAGCATTCTTTATTTTTCTCAAGCAATTTAATTTCTATTTCAGTAATTATGCCAAGAGTACCTTCACTACCGATAAACAAATCGATAAGATCCATTTTAGGTTCAGCGAAATATCCCGCACAACTTTTTGTTTTAGGCATTGAATAATCAGGAACAGGAATTTCATACTCTTTCCCGGAAATTGAAAAGCATAAATTATTATTATTATCAGCAAATATTTGGCCGCGTTTTATTTCCAGAACATTTCCATCGGCTAATACGACCCGTAATCCGCGAACAAAATTTCTTGTTGCTCCGTATTTGAATGTACGTGCACCGGAAGCATTTGTAGCGACCGTACCGCCAATTGCGGCGGACATTTCCGTAGGATCCGGAGGATAAAAGAGTTTTTTTTCTTTTTGGTTGTGTAAAAAAGTTTCGATGTCCTGTAAAAGAACTCCCGGACCAACGGTCATAAACCATTCATTTTTATCTTCGTCAAAAGTTGGCAAATCAATTTTCACCATCTTTTCTAATGACAAAACCATTCCACCATAAAGCGGTACCGAAGCGGCAACAATTCCTGTTCGAGCAGCTGAAATAGTGATTGGGATATTTTTTGTGTATGCGAGAGCGAGTGCTTCGATCACGTCGTTTTCATTTTCGGGCCAAAGGATACAATCGGCATTTTTTGCGGTTACTCTTGATTCATCGCAAAGGTAATCGGGATAATCATTTAAGATGATTTTGCTATCGGTAATTTTTTTCATTAATTATATATTTTATGCTCTTATTGGTTTTATTGGTCCTGTTGGTTTTATTGGACTTATTGGACTTATTGGACTTATTGGACTTATTGGACCTATTGGACCTATTGGACCTATTGGACACAATGGACCGAATGGACATTAATCCATGACGCACTGGGAAGTGCGTCTTACTTCATTCCATTACTCCAATTAGGACGCTGGGGACAGCGTCCCTCCACTCCATTACTCCATTACTCCATTTGCTCTTTTAGCTGATTCGAGGGTGTTGTAAAGCAGCATTGTTATTGTCATCGGACCCACACCGCCCGGTACCGGAGTAATGAGAGAAGCTTTTTCTTTTACAGCTTCAAAGTCTACATCACCAACAAGGCGATAACCTCTTTTGCGGGATGCGTCATCAACGCGGTTAACACCAACATCAATTACTACAGCGCCTTCTTTAACCATATCGGAGGTTACAGTATTAGGCCAACCTGCAGCAGCGACAATAATATCTGCCTGCAAGACTTCATCCTTGAGATTTTTGGTTCTGGTATGACAAACAGTAACAGTTGCGTTCCCGTTTTCATTTTTTTGAATAAGCATATTTGCAAGAGGTTTACCCACGATATTGCTTCTGCCGACGATCACAACTTTTGCACCTTCGATTTTCACACCGCTTCGTTTGAGAAGTTGAATACAACCGTGAGGAGTGCATGGTAAAAACGCGCGTTCACCGACGACCATTTTCCCAACATTCATCGGATGAAACCCGTCGACATCTTTATCTGGGTCAATAGCGAGAAGGACTCTTGACTCATTAATATGCTTAGGGAGCGGCAGTTGAACAAGGATTCCGTTAATTTTGTCATCATTGTTCATTTTTTCTACAAGCGCGATGAGATCATCTTCGGATGTATCCGAAGGCAGACGATTATCATCGGAAAAGATACCTGCTTCTTCGCAAGCACGTTCTTTAGCTTTAACATAAGATTGAGAAGCCGGATCTTCACCGACCAGAATGACACCGAGTCCCGGAACGATATTTTTCAATTTAAGTTCAGCGACATCGTTTTTAATTTCCACACGCATTTCAGCTGCG
>JAOZNZ010000596.1 GCA_029933535.1 bacterium
TTTCCAATATTTATTTTTGTTTCTATTTACAATACAAAAAGAAAAAATGTTATTGGCGAAAAAGTTATTTTATATGCTATCCTTATATATTTTATATTAGGGTCATTAGCTAATTATGAAAATTTCAACCGGATAGATTTTTTTCAATTAATTATTTCACTGGCTTCTTTTTTGTGGTATGTTATTCTTAAACCTCACCGGCCGACTCGTTTATTTAAAAAGGCGAATTTAAACTATTATTTATTTACCGCTTTAGTAATAAGTCAATTTATTTTTATATTTAAAAATTTTGATGGTTTTATTTCACCTTATTGTTTTTATATCGCATTGATTTTAGCAGCTTATTCTCTTAGAGCAGGTTGGAAAGCCGCTGTTATCGGCGGGATATGCGGTTTGAACATCTGGTCGGCAGTCTGGTGGTTTTTTTGTTTACCGGACAGCGTTGCCTGTCGATGCAAAAGCTGTGGTGCACTTACTTTTTCTAGTAATAATGAATGTCCGAAATGCAATCAACCACTTAAGTACCAGGTTTATTCATTCACTTCAAAATTTAAACACAATATTCGTCCCGGAGGCATATTTATTATAGGCACGATTATCATTATTATTCTGGCAATAAATATAGTTAAAATAATTGAAAAAAGGCACGATGCAGAGCCGATCAAAATAGGCGCGCAAAAGATAAATGTTATGACACCCTATAATTTTAAAGATATAATTATTTTAAAAGACGATAAAGTAATCGGCACAAACAGCGCAGTAGTTGAACATTTTGATTTTAGTAAAGCATACCGTTATTTTAAAGGTAACGAAGAACTTTACGCAAAACCAGAAGGTTATTCCACTAATGTTATTATCCGGTTAGCGCGACAAAAATGGAGAAGGAAAGCTGATGTGATTTTAAAAAAATTGCTTTTATGTGATTATGATGTAAATAAAATACCTGAAAATGATATGCCGAGTTGCGATGGCGAACTTATTGAGCTGGCATATAATATAAATAATAAATACACCGGGATGCCTAATATTTCGCTTTATAATTGCTATGATTTTTTGTTCAGTAATCATTGGTATTCATTGGACAAAAAGGAAAGAAAAGAACGATTTGACTATTATTTTAAATATAATTTCCCTGAACTTTTTCTTTGTCTAATTGTAAAATATTCCGAATCGGAATGGTATAAAGATTCACAAAAGATGCCTATTGTTGAATATTGGTTTAAAAAGCAACAAGTGTATAATGAAGATCAAATAAAAGAGTGTTTGTTTTCAAAAAGTACAAGAAAATCCATGATTTTATTATCTGAATTACCATCGATATGTGCTTCACCATTAATAAGAGACATTTGCGCTAATTATTCGGTTAGAGATCCATTTTCTTTAATGTATAAACCGCAAAGGATAAAATACGATATTTTAAGAAGCCAAAAAGTAGTTTTGCCTTATTTGCGTGACGAATATTCTAAATCCCATTTTTTAACAATAGGTTTATATTTAAATATTCTAAATATGAATCCCGATTCATTTACTAAAGAAGATTTTGAGAATATTAAATCTATGTTGAATAATAAATATTGCAATTTAAGTCAAGAGAGTTTAATAGTGTTTGACAGACCTGAACTTTGGAATCTTATAAAAATAACTAAATCTCACAATTCTGGTATTTATGTTTTTTTTCCTCGTGAATTTAAATTCACAAACGCTTTTGATGTGTGTTGTAAAATAGAAAAATCACTTAAATATTCAAATGTCTTATATATAAATGTCTTTTCGCGTATTCCAAATGAAAAAGCTATAAATAAAGTTGTGGATATTCTTCTCGAAAACCAATATGAACTTATAACTATCGCCGAAAGCGATGCGATAAATCGCGCAGAAATAATGAAGCGATTTGTGGAACAAAGCACAAATTATTATAACTCGATTGTTAATATAACCTGCATTTATCCTTTCCCCGGCGCGAAAGAAGTATTAAAATCGATTCGGGATAAATGTTCGGAGGAAGATAAAATAAAGATAGATGCATTCTTGCAGGACGATTAAATTGCAGGACTATTGAAGAATTGTTGCAGAACGATTGAAGAATTTATATTATTTAAGGCAAAATAATTTAGTGGCAGAATCATAAGAGATGAAATTTAAATCAGTAAATTTAAATTTGTAGTATTAGCGTCAGGAAATAAGTATCAGACTATCTTAAAATAATAAATGATTAAGAAGTTATAATTTTTAATTTGGAGAAATAATCGCGTAGATATCCACGATCACGTGTTAGAAGACGGTTGGCATGACATAACGCATGAGCCCCGATAAGGAAATCCGGTACTATGTTTGTAGATTTTCCGCCGCGTTTTAAATATTTCTGCAACAACACATTCACAAATAATAATTGAACCTTCTGCCGAAGCGATGCGAATCGCAGTTTCTGATTTATCGGCATATTGTCGGTCATTACAAACGACGTCAAGCAAGACTGAGCTGTCAATTGCTGTAATCACCACGGACCTCCTTTAAATAATCGTCAACAGATTTACCGACAGGTAATTTACCTTTACCGCGCCAGGCCGTAAATTTATCAGTTGTAACGACTTTTTTCCCGATTAATTTACTATTCGAGACTTCAAAATCAA
>JAOZNZ010000597.1 GCA_029933535.1 bacterium
CCGGCCTGCGGCCACCCCTCTCGAGAGGGGAATTTTGGGAACAAGAGGGGGAATTAACGATTAAAAGCGGTGACAGCAAAATAATTATTAAAAATGTTCTTGTCGGAGAAGTTTGGCTTTGTTCCGGTCAGTCTAATATGGGATTCCCGTTAAGCCAGGCGTTGGAAGCGCAAAAATACATTTCAGAAGCTCGGGACAGCAGAATCAGATTTTTTCAAACTGATAAATATAATTTTATGCCTTATGAATGTGACAATTGCTCAGGCGATTGGAAAGTATGCACAACGAATTCTGTCAAACATTTAACGGCAGTAGGTTATTTTTTAGCTTTGGAACTTCTCCAAAAGCTCAATGTTCCTGTCGGGTTGATTCAAATTGAGTTTGGAGGCACAATAATTGAATCATGGATGAATTCAAATGATTTGCAAAAATGGGATGTTTACAAAGAATCATTAAATAAACTTGCAAAATATAAGAACGGCAAAAGATTTTCACGTCTTAAAGAAAAAGATAAAAAAGAATGGTTTGATGAATTAAAAGCAATAGATCCCGGTTTTAAAAATAATTGGATTTCCAAGGATATTAACGATTCCGATTGGAAAGAAATAAAATTGCCGAGGGCGTGGGATACGCCGTATTTAAAAGGACATACCGGTATAGTCTGGTATCGCAAAAAAATAAATATTCCTGCTAATTGGAACCAAAAGGATATAGTTGTAAATCTTGGCTCAATTCGAGGTTATGATATTACCTGGTTAAATGGAAAAGAGATAGGCTCCGCTCTTGAACATTACGCGAGTAGGTGGTCGCGTGTATATAATGTTCCTGGAAATAACTTTACAACCGGTGAAAACACAATCGTTATATGCAATTTCAGCGGCAATGGCAGCGGAGGTCCGCGCGGTCCTTTATCCTCTATGAAAATTTTCCAAAAAACGGCGCCTTCTAACGTGATTCACATTACAAGCAACTGGCTATGTAAAAAAGGATATGAGGGTAAAGAATTTCCGGATATACCGGCTTCGGTTTCATTTGGGCAAAATACTTTGGCAGTTCATTATAATTCACGAATACACCCTATAATACCCTATGCTATTCGCGGAGCAATATGGTATCAGGGAGAATCAAACCGGCATAACTCCGAAAGATATGAAGATTTATTCTCTACAATGATAAAAAGCTGGCGGTCAGAATGGGATCAGGGAGATTTTCCTTTTTACTTTGTCCAGATCGCACCGTTTAATTATGGGAAAAAATATAATTCGGCATTTTTGCAGGAAGCGCAATTTAACACATTGAAAGTTACAAATACAGGTATGGCGGTTACGATGGATATAAGCGAAATTAAAAATATTCATCCGAGAAACAAGAAAGACGTTGGCCATCGCCTCGCATTATGGGCGCTTGCTAAGGATTATGGTTTTACCAATTTAGTTTATTCCGGGCCGCTTTACAAAAACTTTAAAATTGCCGGAGATAAAATCATCATTTCTTTTGATTATGCTAAAGGGTTGAAAACACGGGATGCTAAACCACTGACATATTTTGAGATTGCCGGTAATGACAAAATATTTTATTCCGCAAACGCGGAAATTATAAATGATAAAATTACAGTTTCAAGCGATAAAGTAAATAATCCGATAGCTGTCAGGTTTGCTTGGAGCAATACTGCAGAACCAAACTTATGCAACGCTGCCGGTTTGCCTGCTTCACCGTTCAGGACTTACTAACTGATTAACCGAATAACGAATAACGAATAACGAATAACGATTAACGATTAACGAATAACGATTAACGAATATCTCCAACCTTATTATGATAAAAAAAACTTTATTACAAACTATTTTATTAAGTTCATTTTTAATAATTTGCTCGACAAATCTTATAGCTCAAGAGATTGAAAGGTTAAGTGTTAGTGGAAATAACCGTTTTTTAATGACAGAAAGCGGTGAGCCATTTTTTCCTATAGCAGATACAGCTTGGAAACTTGCCGTGAAGTTAAATCGGGCTGATGTTCTGAGTTATTTACAAATTAGAAAAGATCAAAAATTTAATACAATAGCTTTGGTAGCTTTTCCTATGGATGGAGTTGTCGCAAACGTGTACGGAGATCAGCCTTTTGTTATAGTCGGCGGAAAATATGATCCTCTGCAGCCGATTACAACACCGGGCAATAATCCAAATAATTCAACTGAATATGATTTTTGGGATCACTTGGATTTTATTATCAGTTCAGCACAGGAAAAGGGACTCTATGTAACCTTGCTGCCTGCCTGGGGATCGCGCATCGCAGGCGACTGGGGTAGCGGCGCTCCGGATGCTAATGTTATCCTTAATATAGGTAACGCCAGCAGTTACGCAAGTTGGATAAGTCAGCGGTATGAAAATTATACTAATATTATTTGGATGATTGGCGGAGATCGAAGTGCCGTTTACCCCGGTTACGACTACCGACCACAGTTTAGAGCAATGGCAGCCGGAGTTCTTGCCGGGAATGATAATCGGCCGTTACTTATGAGTTTTCATCCTCGTAAATGGAAGCCGAACTCTTCAGAATGGTTCCATAATGATACTTGGTTAAGTTTTAATTCAACTCAGGACCAGCCACTTGATCAAATTAATGC
>JAOZNZ010000598.1 GCA_029933535.1 bacterium
ATGACAGTTTATCATTAACCAACAGCCGTATTTTCTGGGATAATAAATTTGTGGTAGTACCGGAAATAGGAATAGTATTCAGTATTTTGTTCTCAGTATTCGGTGTTTTATTTTTCGGTCGTAAAAAATAAAAGTGTAGAAAAAAATTATTAGAATATGGTAGAATATAAAACGCACAGTTTTTATCTATCTATTTATAGGATATAATTTAGCATCAAAAATTTTAATATTTAATTAATAAGGAGCGTATAATGAAACTCTCTAAATCTCTTCTGATGTGTTGTCTGTTTTTATTTGTTCTTTCGTTTTTCGCGAATGCGAACAGTTTGAACGTTACAAATGTTTCCATAATAAATGTTTCCGGAGGAACCGCTGATGTTCAGTTCGATATTTCCTGGTCTAATTCTTATCGCTGGATGGAAAACGTTGCAGGAAAATCTCTCACAAACTATGATGCCGCTTGGGTATTTGTAAAATTCCGAAATAGCTCCATGGGCAACTGGGAACACGCTTTGCTGTCCGCAACCGGGCATTCCGCGCCGGCAGGTTCGGTTATTGAAATCCATTCTAACGGAGGCGAAACAAATGTTGGCGCAATGGTTTATCGATCTGACGTAGGCAACGGCGATGTTTCTTTTGCCAATATAATTCTCAAATGGGACATGTCAAAAAATGGGCTGACTAAAACTAATTTTGTGGATGTACGTATTCACGCAATTGAAATGGTAAACATTCCGGAATGCAGATTCGCGCTCGGTTCCGGTGGTTCGGAATATTATCATTTTTATGAGTATCCCGATACTTTGCAATCGTATTACGTGACTAATGCCGGAGCTATAAATATTTCCACAAACGCCGGTGACTTGCATTATACCGGTGGCGGAGGCGACAGTACCGGTCCCATACCCGCGGTGTTTCCAAATGGGTTTTCGGGATTCTACTGCATGAAATATGAAATTACACAAGGCCAATATGCCGATTTTCTTAATTCTTTGTCACCGGGTTATGCTTTAGCAAGATTTCCTAATGCATACGGCAATTGGAGACATACTGTTAGAGATATAGATCTTAATGGTATTTATTCCGCTGATACAAAAGACAGAGCATGTAATTATTTAGGATGGGCAGATGTTTCAGCTTATCTCGATTGGGCAGCGTTGCGGCCGATGACAGAACTAGAATATGAAAAAACATGCCGCGGGCCTTCTGTTCCCGTTCCAAATGAGCTTCCTTGGGGAACTACTTGGGCACGGCATATTGACTATTATGACGGAATTGACGGCAGCGGTACGGAAACTGCGTTTCCTACTAATGCCAATTGCCATTATTATTATTTTTATCATGATGACTCAACAAGAATGGGTCCAACTCGTGTAGGCATATTTGCACGATTCGCTACTACTCGTATCCAATCTGGTGCCGGATATTATGGTGTTATGGAATTAGGAGGAAATGTTTATGAACAAGCTATTACTATTGGTAACAACGAAGGTCGCGCTTTTGTTGGTAATCATGGAGATGGTTATCTTCAAACTGCACCACCGACCTGGCCGGTATCTACGGGAATAGGCGACCGGGGAGGGACTTATACTGATCACTACAACAATAGACAACGAGATTGGGAACTTCGGACGTCCGATCGACATCGGGCTATTGTGGTAGGTGGAAGAGCCCATGATCGCGGGGGGAGAGGTGTTCGTTCTGCTGAATGAAAATGGAGGGACGTTGCCGCGCCCGGAGAATTTCGGGTCCACAGCGTCCTAAATTACACGAAAAAGGTCGTTGAAGACAACGACCCTCCAGCTTTTTTTTACCATGAAAAAATATAAAACCATAAAATTCCTTTTTGCGTTATGTTTGGTTTTCCAAACTTTAACGCTGGTTTGCTATGGAACTAGCAACCGATTTTGTGGCGGTAGTTTTGATGGCTTTTCGGCTTTTTCTTTTCTCCAATCTGAATCCGGTAATTTTGTTTCGTCAAACAAATGTTTTAGCGGCGGAAGTTTTGATGGTTCCTCGGCATCATCTTTTATCCAATCCGAATCCGGTAACTTTGTTTCATCAAACAAATGTTATGGTGGTGGAAGTTTTGATGGTTACGCTGCATCTTCTTTTGTTCAATCCGAGGGCGGAAGTTTTGTTTCTTCAAACAAATGTTATGGTGGTGGAAGTTTTGATGGTTACGCGGCTTTTTCTTTTGTTCAATCCGAGGGCGGAAACTTTGTTTCGACAAATAAATGTTTTAGCGGCGGCAGTTTCGACGGCTATGCTGCATCTTCATTTATCCAATCCGAGGGCGGAAACTTTGTTTCGACAAATAAATGTTATAGCGGCGGCTCCTACGATGGATATGATAACAGTTATTTTGAATATCCGGTTCCTTTTGTTGAGATAACAAACGCGCCTGATTTTCGTTTGTTTTCACAAACAACCGCGGAAATCAGCGGAACTAATAATTCTAATGTTTTAGGACAACTCGGATGGCTGAATAACAGATTTTCCGGCCTGACAAATTGGTTTGATCAGGGCTTTTCCGTTGAAGTAAACGGTCTTGCAGAAGGAAGCAACGTCATCACAGTTATTGGAATAAACTACCAGGTTGCTTATGCCCTTCTGGTGGAGG
>JAOZNZ010000599.1 GCA_029933535.1 bacterium
GTGCTTGTAAGTTCTTCCTGAAGCATCATCATATTTTGATTAGCTTTTAAATCAGGATAACTTTCAACTACAGCGAATAAACTTTTCAAAGTTTGTGTTAATTGACCTTCTGCTTTTGCCTGTTCAGCAACTCCCTGAGCCCCCATTGCCATATTTCTTGCCTGAACAACCTTCTCCAAAGTCTCGCTTTCGTGTTTAAGATAACCTTTTGCTGTTTCAACAAGATTAGGGATTAAATCATATCGACGTTTTAATTGAACATCGATTTGTGACCAGGCGTTTTTAACTCTGTTGCGTAGTCTTACCAAACTGTTATACATACCAATAACGACGATGATTATAACAGCAACAATTATCAGTGTAACAATTAATCCTATACTCATAATAAACTCCTATATTTTAGTTTATAAAGTTAAAAATTCAAAATTGATTTATACTTAACATAGTATATCAAAATCGCTTCTTTATTGCTAATAGCCAGGATTTTTAATCGACAAAAAATGCGTTCCCGGCGTATCCTTGGGTTGACTGAAAAATGATGAAATTGACGATGACGCGACATAGTCGAGTCAAGTCAGACTTTGAAACTCCACTTCGTTGCGTAACGTCTTTTTATTTGATATAATATTCTATACTTATCCCAAAAATATCCCATGGACAAAAAAATAGAAAAACAACTCACCGCACGAACAGTCGAACTCGGGAAATCAGGTGATGCTGCTGTTGTAGATGAATTGCTCAAGCTGTCAGATTGTTCGGCTTTTCACGTCAAACGGCTTGCTGTATCTGCGCTTGGAAAACTCGCAGGTAAAGTTGATTCCAAAAAAGTTATTCCTGTTCTTTTGGCTCGAATTCGTGACTGCCACGCTCAAGTTCGACAGTACGCAATAAAAGCTCTTGCGGCTTATGGCACTGATAGCGAATCGGCTTTGCATGATTTACGTGATATAGCAGATAATCCGACTGAAAAAGATTATAATCGCCGTGACGCTAAAAAAGCTATAGAAATAATCGAAGGAGCTATTCGTATAAAAAATGAAAAAATGAAAAAATATTGTCAGAAATGTAATGCTGTTATTGATGGTGATGAATATTCAAGAAGCATGAAAGCGTTTCAGCGTCCATACTGTGACAAATGTTTTGACGAAGTATATCTTAGTAGAAGAAATTACGATACTAAAGTTGAACTTAATAAGAATATACGTGCGAATGATGGAACTTTTGTACAGTCAGACGGCGAGTTGAAAATTGCAGATTGGTTAACAGCTCGCAAAATAAAATATCGTTATGATGAAAGAATAAGAATCATTGACAATTATGCCATCAGACCTGATTATTATCTTTCTGAATTTGATGTCTATATCGAATATTGGGGAATGGACACTATTGATTATAAAATAGGAATGCTGAAAAAACTAAAACTCTATCAGCAGCAAGGCAAAAAACTGATTTCCCTCTATCCGGAAGATAAAAACAATCTCGATATCATACTAAAATCAAAACTATCGAAATATATACGGCTAACCTGACGCTGACGCGATAAAGCTAACAATTGCCCATGCGCCGACGCGACATAGTCGAGTCAAGTCAGACTTTGAAACTCCACTACGTTGCGTAACGTCATTAAGAAAGAAAATCTTCTTTATAATACTCAATCGTCTTTTCCAATGCCTTATCAAATGAATGTGACGGCTGCCAACCGGTAGAAATCATTTTTTCTATTGACGCACGACTGTGTTTGACTTCGCCTGGTCGTTCAGGAACATTTATAATTTTTGACTTCGAATTTGTCAGCGCAATGATTTTTTCTGCAAGTGTTTGAATGATTGTCGTTGAATTGTTGCCCACATTGTAAACTCCGGCGGGAGCTGTTCGCGAATGAAGATTTGCGCCAACGATATCTTTCACAAAAACAAAATCTCTTGTCTGCTGACCATCACCATAAATATTTATATCCTGATTTTTTAAAGCATGGTGGATGAAAATAGGTACCGCAGCTGCATAGGCCGAGTCGGGATCCTGACGAGGTCCGAATACATTGAAATACCGCAGAGTCACAGCGGAAAGTGTATCGCTTTTGAATAAATTCAAATAATATTCGCCATCAAGTTTATTAACAGCGTAAGGACTTAAAGGTTCCGGAGTCATTGTTTCGATTTTCGGAAGCTCAGGATTATCACCGTAAACAGCAGCCGAAGAAGAAAAAACAATTCTTCTAACACCGCATTGCTGAGCTGCTTTAATTACATTGAGAGTACCGTTACCATTTATATCGTTATACTCAACAGGTTTTTCCATACTCTCCGGAACGCTCAAAGCTGCGGCAAGATGAAAAACAGTATCTACATTTTGAAAAGCGCTGCAGAGACAATCAAACTCACGAATATCTCCATTAATAAATGTATGTTTTATACCGGATAATTTCTCGACATTTCCTGTTCTGAGATTGTCGATTATGACAACTTCATTTCCTTCTGCGGATAGCGCTTCAGAGATGTGGCTGCCGATAAATCCTGCGCCACCTGTAACAACAATTTTAGATTGCATTTTTAAAAAGTCAAAAGTTAAAAGTTAAAAGTTAAAAGGTCATAACACACCCCGTCGCTTCGCGCCACCCC
>JAOZNZ010000600.1 GCA_029933535.1 bacterium
TGGGATTATGATTATTCTGATGCTTATACAGCTTTTCATCGCGCAGACAGAGAAAAGATGGAGCAGGATCATTTTATGCTGGAAACGCCGAATAAATGGAGTCTGGATATTATTACACAGGAGCTTATTGATGAGTTGTGGGAAACAACTGATGCAAGTTTAATCAACGATCATCGACTTATGATGAACGGTTGCGATTACGCGGCATATCAAAATATGATGCCTGAACTTATTGATTATTTAAATAAAAAAGATAAGAAAAAAAGAACGTGGGTGCAAACTTCTATGGCGGAATTCGTTAAAATTATGAATAAACAAATTGACCGCAAAAAACTTAAAATAGTTAAAGGTGAATTGAGAGACGGACCTGCCAATGTAATGACAGCGAATGCTTTATCAACGCGACTTTATTTAAAGATTCTCAACAAAAAAGCGCAAAATATGCTTATCCGTTTTGCTGAACCGATGGCAAATTTAACAGCGTTACAGGGAGCAAATTATCCTGAGCAATTTGTAAAGAAAGCGTGGAAATATTTATTGGAGTCACACCCCCACGATTCGATTAACGGTGTAACTCAGGATAAAACAGTAGAAGACAACAAATCCCGTTTGAATCAGGTTATAGATATTGCTAATACGGTTATTGAGCAATCTATGAAAGATTTGATTGTCAAAATTGATATGAGCAAATTTAATGACCATGACGTTCTGCTTATTGTTTTTAATCCCCTGCCCTATTCATGTAAAAATGTTGTTGAAGCATGGGTTAATATGCCTAAAAATACAAAAACTAAATTTATGTCTCCACCACCGGACGGTTTGCAGATTTATGACACTAAAAATAATGCCGTTAACACTCAGTGGGAAGGATATAAAGAAAAAGGATATTGCGTTGCTGAACTTCACACTCGAGCGCGTTCATTTTTCTGTCATCGTCACAGACTTTTCTTTGACACGGGAATAATTCCGGCCGGAGGATACAAAATTTTCAGGGCGGGAGCAATCGAAACCGGCAAATTGAAAAAAGGAATTGCGTGGAATGACGAAAACGCGAAATCGGAAGGCAGTATATTAACAGCGCCGAATGTTTTGGAAAATGAATTTCTTTATGTGGAATTTAATCCTAATGGAACTTTTAATCTGACAGATAAAAAAGCTAAAAAAACTTTTTCTAACCTTAATTATTTTGAAGATAGAGGCGATGTAGGTGATTATTGGGTTAATGTACAACCTATGTTTAATGAAACTTATAATTCGTTAGGATGCAATGCCAGAATTTGGAGTAAAGAAGCCGGACCGTTACAATCAACTATTGTTACTGAAATTAATATGCCGGTTCCTGATCTCTGCATTCCGGAACAACAGCGAAGAGGAAATAATAAAGTCGATTTAATTATTCGGACTTATGTTACTCTTCGTGCCGGATCAGATCAGGTAGAAATTAATGTAGAGTTTGAAAACAAGCATCAGGACCATCGCTTAAGAGCTATGTTCCCAACAGGAATCTCAAACGCAAAATTCGCCGATGCAGGCGGACATTTTGTTGTTGACAGCCGGCCAATTAAAACACCGGGACCTATTGCCAATAGTTCCTGGCCTGATATGGCAACATTACCGATGAACAATTTTGTTGACATCAGCGATAATAAAACCGGGATAGCATTTTTGACTGATTGTTTAACAGAATATGAAGTGTTTGATAATAAAGAAAGAACTGTGGCACTGACATTATTAAAAGCTTGCAAGGACTGGATTTGCACCGAGCGTGCCGGTTCAGACTTCCCTTCACAAAAAGGCGGGCAATGTTTTGGGAAACATAAATTAAGATATGCTGTAAAACCGCATAAAGGGAACTGGCAAACCGCTAATATCCCTCTCGCTGCAGAACAGTTTAACATGCCTCCCGCACCTGTTCAGACCAGCAGTCACAAAGGTACTTTACCGGGAACAGAAAAGTCATTGTTTGAAATTGATAATAACAATTTACGCTTTTCTACTCTTAAAAAGACCGAGGACCGCGATACTATAATTGTAAGATTGTCCAATCCGACAGATATTACGCAAAAGGGAAATTTAGTTTTTGCAAATAATGTAAAAAAAGCCTGGCTGACGGATTTGAACGAAGAACGGGGTAAGGCAATAAAATTAACCTCTAAACGGAAAGTTCCTGTTTCTGCTGCATCAGGAAAAATAGTGACAGTGGAGATAAAGTTTTGACCCGGCATCCGCCGGGCACGCGTTTGAAATTTGATACTGGATACTGGATACTTGATACTTGATACTTGATACTTGATGCTTGAAACTTGAAATTTGAAACTTGAAATTTGGACTAACATGGATTATTAAAATAATGGATTAAGTCCCCTCTTGTCGAAGATCCCGAGTACTCCCTCGGGGAGAGGGGTGCCCGATAGGGCGGGGTGTGTTATATTGGATTACGGATCACGCCGGGAACGCGCCCGGTTAAAATAAAAGATAGATTGTTCCCTGTAAGGGATCTTCAAATCCGATTTATGATAATAAATATTGAGGTTCCCCTACAGGGAACGGATTTGGTTTTATATATTCCCCCGGGCGATGCCCGGGGCTACGTTGAATTTGCCTTACAGGCAAA
>JAOZNZ010000079.1 GCA_029933535.1 bacterium
GTGTTCGGTGTTCGGTGTTCGGTGTTCGGTGTTCGGTGTTCGGTGTTCGGTGTTTGGTGTTCGGGTGTCAGATGTTAACTCCCCATTACTCCATTACTCCATTTAGGACGCTGGGGACAGCGTCCCTCCAACTCCATTACTCCATTACTCCATTAACTATTAACTTTTCCCCGTTTGACTCTATAGTCAAAGCCTCTCCTTCAAGTAATTTATATTCAACTCCGGAATCATCAACTTTAACGTTGAATTTTCTCCCTTTATAAGCTATTTTAAAACTGTAACTTTTCCACGCCTTCGGAAGAACAGGATTAAAAATTAATTTGCCCGGATAATCACGCATTCCGGCAAAACCGTTTACAATTGTCATCCAGCAACCACCAAGACAAGCCGAATGAACACCATCTTTAGTGTTGTTTTTAAAATCGTTAAGATCCATCAAAGCCGTCTGACGGAAAAAGTCGTACGCGTCATCGAAGAGCCCGATTTCACAGGCGATAATATTATGAATACACGGTGAAAGAGAAGATCCGTGATTAGTTTTAGGTTCGTAATAATCATAATTCGCTTTTTTAATTTCTTTTGAATATTTATTTCCGAGAATAAAAAGCATTAACAAAATGTCCGCCTGCTTAACAACCTGTAACCGCCAAAGGTTAAGCGGATGATAGTTATGCCTTATATCAGTATTCTTTGGAATGAGATCCATATCAACCGGATCCATATCCATAAAACAATCGTCCTGTGGGATAACATTATTTCCATCCGGTTGTTGGTGAAACATATTATCAGCCGCATTTTTCCATTCTGTAATTTCATTTTCCGACAAATTAATTTTTTCTGAAAGTTTCGCAAGCAGTTCAGGCGCCTCTTTTTTCATGCGCTCGTGAAGCGAAGCAGCATAATCAAACATCCATTTTGCCATTTCATTTGTATAGGCGTTGTTATTAACACCGCAACCGTATTCATCAGGGCCGCAAACAACATTTATGCAGAATTTCCCGCCTTTATTTTCAGAGTAGCAACCTCTGTCAACCATAAACCTGCACATTTCAAAAATGATTTCAGCGCCTTTTGTAAGGATAAAATCGTCATCACCGATTAACCGGTCATACATTCCAATAGCAAATGCGATATCCGGAAGAAGGTGATATTCAGCTGTTGCTGCTTCATAAACATGCCCACATTCCTCGCCTTTTAGCGAATTCCAGGAAAACAAAGCGCCTTTGCCCTGCATTTGAATTGCTCGTTCACGCGCTTTGTCTAAAATACTGTATCTGTATTCAAGCAAACCGCGTACAGTTTCCGGCTGTGAATAAATAAAAGCCGGAATCATATACATTTCAGTATCCCAGAAAACATGACCGCAATACCCATCACCCGATAAACCGGTTGCGCTGATGCTTCTGTTTGGCATTTCAGGATTACTCTGCCGCAGATGGAACAGACTAAATCGCACTCCCTGCTGGTCCTGCAAATTGCCTTTGATTTGAATATCGGCGTCATTCCAATAATTTTCCCAGAACTTTTTTTGTTCTTCGAGCAATTTATCAAAGCCTGTTTTTTTCGCGGAAACAATTTCTTTTTCAACCAATTCTGTGATTTCAGAAATTCCCCCTTTGAAGGGGCTTACATCCATTGTTGAAAATACAGAGAAGAATTTATCAAGAACTATCGACTCCCCTGCTTTAGTTTTTTCAGAATATTCAAAAAGATCTAAGTCGTTTGTATTTCCTTCAAGAGAATATGTTTGAGCAAGAGCGACTTTATCATCCGACGTTTTTATTTCAATATTAATAATATCAGCGCCGTTTTTCACCGCCATTCCGGTAATCTTTTTGTGATCTCCTGCTTTAACCTTGCTTATAATCTCTAAATTCAATTGGCTTGTCAGCTTTATTTCACAATTTTCTTCCGGAGTTACTTCATACCGCAAAGCCGCAATATGCCGTTGAACCATAGAAACAAGCCGGGTGGTTTTTACGTTAATAACTTTTCCGGATAATGTTTTCCATTTGAATTCACGTTCAACAATCCCCTGCTTCATATTCAAGGTTCTTTTATGTTCAAGAATTTCTGAAGAGTTAATGCTGAATGTTTCTCCGTCAACTGTTAAATCAATTTTTGTCCAGTCGCAAATATTTAAAATAGCGTGATGCGTTTCCGGGTATCCCGGCAGTTTCCAAAGATGATTATATGGTTCATAACCACAAATACCATTAACAAGTGTGGCGGGATATTCGTCATAACCTGCATCAGTTTCTTCAAACGAGCCGCGAACACCGAAGATTCCGTTTGAGAGAGCAAAAACAGATTCCCAAAAAGGAAATCTGTTTTTCTTAATTTCGGTTTCAGTAATATTCCACGGCTCTTCAATAATTTTTTTTACACGACCTGCGTCAAGCAAAGCACAAATATCTATTTCGCTGTAATCAGTAATGTGTTCATGAGCGTTAGGCAAAAGCTTCGGAGTTCCCACACCTATGCATTTCATTTTCGCAGCATGAGCTGCTTCAACACCCGATTCGGCATCTTCAAAAACGATACAATGAGCAGGATGCATATTTAAAAGTTTTGCTCCTTTGAGAAAGATTTCCGGAGCGGGTTTCGGATTTTCAATATCGTTACCGCCTACTACAGCATCAAAATATTTTGTTAAGTCAAGGGCATCCAAAACTGTCATCGCGTTTTTACTCGAAGAACAAATTGAAAGCCTTACGCCTTCTGTTCTAAGCTTTTCAAGAAGATCAATAATTCCCGGATAGAGATCATCGTCATTAATTTGCTTGATTAATTCTTTGTAATATTCGTTTTTAATGTTCGCAAGTTTTTCTTTTTCTTCTTCCGGCAAGTCTATATTATTGTGATCAAGAATAACCTGCAAAGAAGCCAAGCGTGGAATTCCTCTGCACGAGTGATTAATTTTCTCGTTAAAATCCCATCCATTTTCATCCGCGAGTTTTTTCCATCCGAGATAATGGTATTTATCGGTAAAAACCACTACGCCGTCAAGGTCAAATAATACTGCTCTAATTTGATGTTTCATATTTTTTTTAAGTCGTTAGTTATTAAATTATATTATTTTTTCACACTTGTCCAAAATAAGAAATATCAGCCCACGATTTCGCAAAGCGCCCAGCGTATGCCTGGGTAGTCGTGGGACTGGAGTTTGGACATTTTTTTATCCCAACGGGATTAATTATGAAAGCCCGGGGCATCGCCCCGGGAAAAAATAATAAATAGAACCAGAACCCTGAAAGGGTTCATTAATACTGGTGGAACTATAGATATAATCTATCCCTACAGGATAGGATTCTGGTTTTTTTGTTGCCCGGCACGGTGTGCCGGGCTATCATAATTTATCCTTTCAGGATACTATGTACTTAAATTACGTCTTGCGCCAAATGTATTCTACATAAAATATCGAATAAAAAATGTCCAAACTCCAACCCCATGACTAAAGTCATGGGTTGATATTAAAAAACAAAAAAACGCTACTAAAACCACCTTGAAACCTTATTCTTTTTTCAAAATAATATCATTTTTGAATTTCAGGCAAACTGGCTGCAGCAACAGCTTGTCCGTGACGTTTATTTTTTTCATCCGGTGTTCTGAATTTTATTTTTTCAGCTAATTCCGGAAATTCAAGTTCCAAAACTTTTTCGGCAGTAGATAAAATTAAATCACCACCTTTACCGGAAGTTACACGTCCAAGAATCAACAGATTTTTTATCTCATAAAATTCCGCATAATGCGCGATAGTATAAGCAAAATAAGTTCCGATAGTTTCGTAAATTTTAACAGCCCTGTCATCTCCTTCAGCCATTAATTTTTGAATTTCAACTAAGCGTTCGGGGAAAGGCATTTTTTCATCAAATTCAATCCCCGCAAAAGGTGATAGTCTTGCTACAGCCTGTTGAGAAAAATATTGAACCCCGCAACCAATATCACCTGACCATTCATCTATAGGAGCATCATCTCTGTAATCGACAGGAGCAAAAGCCAGTTCATTTAACCAATCAGTAATATTGCCGTCAGGATTAACATAACCTACAGCCAGACTTGTCCCCATAGATATTCCCAAAACCGCACTGTCGTTTAATTCCATCGCGCCGGCCAAAGCAGTAACTTCGCCATCATTAACTAATACAAAAGGAATGTCATTCCATTCTTTTTGAATATCCAAAAATATGTTAACGACTTTATTTTCAAAATCTTCTTCGGAGACTCCACGAAAAAGCGATGCTACACGAACCTTGTTATCAACATACACACCAGCCGAACTGCCGCCAATAGCATCAACACGCGGCAATTTTTCCGCGGCTCTTTTTAAAGTATCCATAATTTCCTTTTTATGCCATTCCGGATTTTTCTGAAAATAAGGATCCCATTCTATTTCTTCTGTATAAACAACTTTACCATCAATAACTGCCGAACATTTTCTGTCAGAGCCTCCTAAATCAAAACCGATTCTACAGCCGTCAAGATTTCCACCGAGTTTTACGGACATTTCTTCAGATAGCGGAGCATTTTGCAGTTCGCAAAAATCTACAGTGAACTCTTTCCCATAGACTTTACGTCCCATAATGTCGTTATCAAAAGATCTTTTCCCGTATTTGGAATATATTTCAGCAATTTGTTTCGCGATATTTTTATTTCCGGCAATAGTAACTTTATAGCCGCCTTTCATCCAAAGTAAAAATTTCACTAAACGTTCAACATATTTTATATTCAAATTGTCTTGATCATTTTTTAAAATATCAGTTGAATACGTTGATATTGTTCCGTTTGTACGTTCAAGAATAATAACGATTTTCTCGCCGCCTTCCTGAGCCGTTTTTTTTCTAAATTCTTTATTCCAAAGCACAGCCGGAATAAATTCCGGATCAAGAACCGGTTTTACTTTTAAGTTAACGTTTATTTTTTTTGACATTTTTCCCTTTGTTGATATTATATTCTCACTACTTTAAAAATTGAATTTGTGCCGGATATTGTATCAAATAAGGACGTTGAAGACAACGTCCTTACAGGAAAACAAAGAAATCGTTATTCGTTATTCGTTAATCGTTATCAGGTGTCAGGTGTCAGCAATCCATTAATTTTACCACGCGTTTGGCGTGGCCAATAATCTATAAGCTGGAAGCTTATGCTACTCTTCCATTAACTATTAACTATTAACTATTAACTATTAACTGTTATTTTATTTCTATAATTCCAAATGCGGAAACAAAATTCTTTTTGACTTTCAATTCTTTCATCCATTGCCGCACTTCTAAAGTAAGCCACGGTCCAGAACCTTCCCCTCCCCCATTATCATTATTCCACAGCCAGAGCGGAGTTGGCCATAAACAATATTCAGGTTGAACAACTTCATAAAAATTTTTGTTAACACCATTCTGACCATGATGCGCCATTTGAACATAATCGGCTTTCAATTTTTTGTGATCTATAATTTCCAATAATTTGTCACCGGCTTCTGAGCCAAGATCAGCGAGGAACAAAATTGATTTAATTTCATCGGAAATTTTTATCACAATACTGGAATTATTTATCGCGTTGAATGTTATCTCAAGATTTACATTTGAAAGAATTTCTATGTGAATTCCGTCAACGTCAAAAATATCACCATAATTAATATCGATATATTTTCTGCCCGACTTTTTTAATGCCGTATTAAATTCCTGAATAGCGTCAGCATAGATTGCTTCATATTTCTTAATCCATTCCAAAGGCGGAAATGAAGCATATATTTTATTGATTTTTAACTCCCCCTGATTTAATAAAATCCATGTCAGCGCGTCAATATGATCTAAATGAGGATGAGTTAAGAACCAACTGTCAACATGATTCCCGTGACTTGCAAGAAAATTTTTCAGGTAAATACCATCACATGTCATACCACCGTCAATAACTATAATCTTGCCGGTCGCGGATTTAATGACATAACTTGACATTTGTGACGATCCCTGCGAAGGTAATTGCCAAAGTGTAAAACTTTTTTTCATATTTTTTTGCATGGTGAAATTATATTTTCCATCACGTTTAAATGCATCTTTTTAAACAGTCTGCGTTTCTTCATATGGAGAAAGACCGTTAACATCATTTACAATTGCTCCTGCAGGTGCATGAATAACACCGCTCAGAAGCGGATCATCTGTATCTTTCATCCATTTTTCCAGACAATCCCTCATATCCTTAAGATTTGTTTGGCTGTCCACATCTCCGATAAGATTATTTGCCTCATTGGGATCAAAAAAAAGATCATAAAGCGATTCCTCCGCCACACGCCGATCCTTCCAGCCATGTTCAAGCAGGACCGACTTACTCTCACCATCATCACAGTTCGGCAAAACAGGTGTGGAACGTTCATCGAAACGCCTTATGTACTTCCAGCGGTTTGTCCGCACGGCTCTCATGGGTTCATAAGCAGCATGATAGTTCACTTCAAAGAACAGTTGATCATGCAGGTTATCAATCTCTCCACGAACCAGAGGCAGCAATGACGTTCCCCGCAACCAAGATGGAGAGTTAATATTCAGTAGGTCACAAATTGTTGGAAAAACATCAAGATGACTGGTCATGCTGTCTATCACCTTTCCACCGGTGAATCCTCCGGGTCCCCGCATAATGAGCATGGTACCAATGCCGGAATCATGCAGGTTACATTTCATTCTGGGAAAAGCAATTCCGTGATCTGTCGTGCAGATAACAAGCGTGTTTTCCGCCATCCCACTGCGTTCCAGTGCGTCTAATACAACCCCGACTTTATAATCCAATATTCGCGCGGAAGCTTTAAATCGGGCAATATCCTGACGAGTCTCCGGGGTGTCCGGAAGATGCGCAGGAGGCAGGCAATAGCGCGGGTCATCAGGCGTATTGATAAGCTCCGGAAACTCTCTGTGCGTTTCAAAAAATCCAACTGAGAGGAAGAAAGGTTCCCTGGGCGGATTTTCCAAAAACGAAGCTGCCTGTTCATGTTCAGCGCCATCAAGATATCTGTCATAGCCTATGACCTGCCATACCGTTCTGTCGGCTGTAGGAGAAGCAATGTGCTGGGTTCCGGTAAGAACAGACGTATAGCCGTCTTTACGTAATGTATGAATCACGTGCTGCTCATAATTATTGAGCGAAAATCCACGGTGTGCTAATCCAATCATGCCATTCTCATGGGGATAACTACCGGTCAAAAGAGAAGCACGACTTGGGCTGCATGTCGGATTGACACAAAAATTCTGTCGAAACAGAACTCCTTTTTCTGCCAGATGCTGAAGGCGCGGTGTCGCAACGGCATAACCATAAGGCTGAACATATCGGCCTGTATCATGCGAATGGATATAAAGAATATTTGGTTTATTCATAATTTCTTAAATGGTATTTTTATAAATTTTTATTTATTATACTTTATTATATTATCAAATTCAATAATAAAACGCTTATGCAAAATTACTAAATCTTTGATATAATTTAATCATTACCTTTTCGAGCAATCCCTAATTAGGGCTTACTCGAAAAGGGATTAGTCCCGTTAGGGACGTAATATTTGTAGAAACAAAAACAACACAAATCCCCGTGCCGTAAGGTACGGAATATGATTTTTGCTCATAAAATATATCAAAAAATCCCCCTAACCCCCTTTATAAAAGGGGGAATAGGCACGAGACATTGTTTTTAATTGATTTCTACAAATATTTTGTCCCACTGGGACAAGGAGGGAATATCTTTCTTAATCAAGCTCTTGCGTTGAAACGCAAGGCTAATTGCTTACGCCGCTTTGCGGCTGGTCCCTTTTCGAGTAAACCCTAATTAATCAGAACTCAAAATACAATTATGGAAAAACAAAAACCAATCATAAATGATAACCCGGCGGCCATTTCCATACGCGAACGCCTTTCCATGGAATCAAAACCGGAAAATTGCGGCGTGATAATTTTCGGCGCTTCAGGCGATTTAGCACACCGGAAAATTATTCCGTCTTTTTTTAGCATGTATATCAAAAAACTTCTGCCAAATGGATTTTATCTGCTTGGCTGCGGTCGAACGGCGATGACCGATGATTCATTCCGTGAAGGAATTAAGAGATCATTTCAGAAAGCTGGCATTGATATTTCATCAAAATCTGTTGAAGAATTTTTATCTTTTTGTTTTTATACTGAGGGAAATTATCTTTCTCCGGATCTTTATGAAAACATAAAAAATAAATTGCAGAAATTTGATGAACAGTTTAATTCAAATAATAATCACATTTTTTATCTCGCTATACCGCCAAATATATATTCCAACGTAGTTAAGAGCCTGGCTCTATCGGGGCTGGTTAAAGAGGAAAAAGGCCGAAAACAAGTCGTTATCGAAAAACCTCATGGGAATAACCTTGATAGCGCTATGCTTTTACTTAAACAACTGAACTCCGTTCTGGATAAACATCAAATCTATCTTATTGACCATTATCTCGGTAAAGATACAGTTCAAAATATTTTGATCTTCCGATTCGCAAATGTAGTTTTTGAACCCGTTTGGAATAGAAATTATATCGATCATATAGAAATCATTGCCGCAGAATCAGTTGGAGTGGGCGATCGAGCAGGTTATTTTGATAAAGCAGGCGTTTTGAGAGATATGTTCCAAAATCATATGATGCAGCTTCTTTCTCTTGTCGCAATGGAACAACCACTTTCTTTTGACGCTGAAAATGTGAGAGACGAGAAAACAAAACTATTGAAATCTATTCAACAATTTCCAATTAACGAACTTGAAAAATGGATTGTTCGCGGCCAATATTCTTCTGCGGAAAACAATGGAGAAAAAATTAATGGTTATACGGAAGAGAAAAATATTCCGGATAACTCTAAAACTGAAACCTTCGTTGCTGCAAAAATTGCAATCGATAATGAAAGATGGCAGGGTGTCCCCTTTTACCTGATGTCCGGCAAACGATTACATTGTAAGAAAACACAAATTGCTATTTATTTTAAACATATTGCTCATTCTATTTTTCCCCCGCTCAAACCCGGTGACTTAAGCGAAAACATTCTCGTCTTCAACGTTCAGCCAAACGAAGGTATTTCATTAACTATTGAATCAAAACATCCCGGACCGAAACTTTGTATGGGCGATCTTAATATGCAGTTTTTATATAAAGATGTCTTTCCGGGTGCCACGCCGGATGCTTATGAAAGATTACTTCTTGACTGTATGCTTAACGACCAGACATTATTTATCAGAGAAAACAATGTTGAACTGACTTGGAAATTATTCACTCCCGTCCTTGAAGAATGGGAAAATAATCCGGATATTCCACTTTATAAATATAAGGCCGGGTCGCGCGGGCCGGTTGAAGCCGATGAAATTCCACGTTCTGATAAGCGGATTTGGCAAAGTATGGATTGCTGGTGGGAGCAGCAGAACGATTAGTAATTTAATTAAATCATCAAATCGTTTCCAACGAAGTAACGCTGTACACACGTTCATCGTTAAATAGTAATTGCAGTACGATTAAATGGCAGTACGATTAAAAATATATACTTAGACAAAAAATTATTTTAGCAAAAAATTAGAAAATAAATTGTAATTCATAAAGTGAATTTCAATGGCTCAATGGATTTTTCTGGGGGGCGGGCATTATTGTTGCAGATTTGTCGGAAATCTATAGAGGCGGAGTATGATCGGCAAATAACAAATAAATACAATTGACAGAATCATGGTCGACAGAATCATTTTTAAAAATGATGAAAACACAAAATAAACTAAAAATAATGATGAACATTAGTAGATTGATAGTTTATTAATGTTTAAATGAATTCGATTTAATAGATTAAAATTTTTCTTTGTATTAATAAATGATTCTGTCGACCATGATTCTGTCGATAAAAAAATTGAAATTATATGATATTAATTAATAAATTTTCCTATTTAGTTATTGGGTAAATAAAGATCCCCCCCAAAAAAAGACATTGAGCCATTTCAATTTCCTCCGAGCAACAAATAATTACTATTTTATATACTTGTTTAAAATAGTTTGACTTTTTTATATATGTGTAATATAATAGTTAGATAATGATAAATAGAAAACTTCATAAAATGGCATTTACAATTAGACAAAATAAAATCCGTATAATTACAACT
>JAOZNZ010000601.1 GCA_029933535.1 bacterium
TCAGCTTATAGAAAACGGATTAAAAAATGTCAAAGAGCGATTTGATCAGAGAAATCAACTTGGTGAAATAGTGGAATTGTATAGATTATTGTTAAATCGAAAAAGTTAATTTAAGCCTCATTACTATCCCACAGATTTTCTAGTTGCCCACGGAACACACAGAAAGACACGGAAAAACAAAGTATTTTTTTAATTATTTAATAACTTCTGTGTATTCTGTGTGTTCTGTCGGAATCATTTCAAATTCTGCACACATCCATTTTACTTTTAAAACCGAAAATGATATAATAACATTAGTAATTATTAATGTGCGCCCATAGCTCAATTGGATAGAGTGCTTGGCTACGGACCAGGAGGTTTGGGGTTCGAATCCCTATGGGCGTACCATTTTATTTATGAATTGGTTAATTGAAGAATTGGATAATTTTCCTTTAATACATTCCCCCTCGGCGAAAATCCGACATCAATCTGTCTATCGATTTTTTGCTTAGCAAATATTCTACATGCAAACACCCGGAAAATAAATTTGCGTGAAGCGGAAATTTCCTCAGGCGAGCCTGCAATTCATCAAGACCCGGCACGCCCTTTTGAATAAATTTTATTTTTCTGCGTCTATATTTTTGAAAATCACTTATAACATGACGCAAACGCGCCGACCTTAACAAATAACAACACAAAAAGAGAGGTCGCTATGAAAGCTCTAAAAATATTTGCAATCGCAACTTCAATATTACTGTTCTCTGCCACTGCACAGGCTAAATTCTATTATAACTTCGGCTTGAATCTCGGAATTGGGGCTCTGGGTTTTGGATGGAACAATTATGACGATGGTTATGAAGTTGCTGTAGTGCCTTATGCTCCTGTAGTTGCAACACCGGTTTATACTCCCCTGCCATACTCTTATGTTTCCGGCTATGATTACGGAAATTGCGGTTGGTGGCCAAGTATAAGTCTTTCATTGAACTCATGCGGGGGTTACTATGGTGATTACTATGGTGGATATGGCGGATATGGCGGATATGGATATAATTCCTATTCATGTTACAGCCCATTCAATTTAAGCTTTGGCTTCGGCTGGGGTTCCGGTTGGGGATACGGTGGGTATTACGGAGGAGGATATTACGGTAGAGGAAATTACTGCGGATATTACGGCAGAGGATATTATGGCGGTGGGTATTACGGGGGAGGTTATTACGGCGGTGGATATAATAATCATTATGGTGATAATTATTACTACTATAATAATTATCCTGCAACTGCCCAACGTCCAAAAACAGTTCGTGAAAATAATATTCCATACCAAAATCAAAGAGAATCAAGAAACTCATCCCGGGGATCATTGACTGATAACGGAAGAGTAAACAAATCTGAAAGTTCAGCCAACGGATCAAGAATTAGCAGATCGCCGCAAACAAAAACTACAAGCAGATTACAACGTACACCAAGAACATCACGATCAACTGTTCGGCGTACTTCGACACCAAGAACATCACGATCAACTGTTCAGCGTACTTCGACACCAAGAACATCACGATCAACTGTTCGGCGTACTTCGACACCAAGAACATCACGATCAACTGTTAATCGCGCGACTGCATCGAGAGCATCACGACCGACTGTTCGGCGCCCTTCGTCACCAAGAACATCACGACCGACTGTTCGGCGCCCTTCGTCACCAAGAACATCACGACCGACTGTTCGGCGTCCTTCGTCACCAAGAACATCACGACCGACTGTTCGGCGCCCTTCGTCACTAAGAACATCGCGACCAACTGTTCAGCGTGCTTCGTCACCAAGGATTTCACGACCGTCTGCTCCCCGCGTTTCGTCACCAAGGATGTCACGACCGTCTGCTCCTCGCGTTTCAGCACCAAGGATGTCATCACGTGCACCGTCGGCATCAGGAATGTCATCCATGGCGATGTCTACCGGTGGAAGAATGAGGCGATAACAAATTAGATTACGATAAATTGTTTATCTAAATGCCGCCCCGATAAGGAATCCGGGCGGCATACTTTTTCGAGGAAAGTAAGTCAAGCTCTTGACCGGCGAATGCCTGGTTCCAGTTTGACATTAAGCTGGAAGCTTAACCTACTCTAACGCCTCTCGAAAAAGAGCAAAACCGCAAAGCGGCGTAAGCAATTAGCCTCGCATTTAAATGCGAGGAATACGATTAATAAACGTATTCCGTCCGAAAAGGACGGTACATTTTATTCGACAAACGATACAAAATGATGGTTATAATCAACCTTTTTCGTTGTTGATCGTGCTTTGGTACGTTACTTTGTTGGTTCCACCCTTTTCGGGTGGATATGTGTTTTTATTATGTCCCCGATTTGAAAATCGGGGCTAATAACTCTTGTCCTTATCGGACATTTGGTTCGCTAAACCTTTTCGAGCGATTAAAGTAATCAAAGCACGTGACCGGCGTATGCTAGACGAAACAACTGCTATATAAAAGTCACTTCGATTGCAATCAACGGGGAACATTGATAGAATCTTATTTAATATTTTTTGATTTTAAAATGAAAAAATTCTCAATACTGCTTTTGATTATTTCTCATTGCGCTTTCGCTTTAATGGCAGGCAAGCCTTTGTTTGATGTTAC
>JAOZNZ010000080.1 GCA_029933535.1 bacterium
AAGATTAAATTTAATTAACAAACACAAAAAAATGAATAAAAGAGAGAATCTTATCGCGGCTTTTGAACACAAACAACCGGAAACCGCTGTACCAATCTGGGAACTCGAATTCCATCCGTGGGACGCTATGTCGGGAAAACACGTTGTTCTCGGAAAAGAATTCGAAAATCTGCCTTCAGAAAAAAAAGAAAAAGCTCTGTATTCTAACGCCGAAATTATGCTTTCCGTTTCTCAAGAAATGAACTTTTCAGCGCTGACTGTTCCCGTTCATTATTGGGAACATTCGCCAGGGCACATAGCATATTTTGTTCTACCTGAAGAAGGCAGGCACAGACAAATTGAAATTCTAAATGAACTAAAACCTGATGATTTGATGCTTATTGCTGCTTCAGGCGGAGTTCTTGCCGCAGATTATTCTCTCGATTTTTGTTACAAACTCGTTGACGAACCGGAAGAAATTGATAAGATGGCAGAAGACGCTCTGAAATACGCAATCGAAGCAGCGAAAAAATATCGTGATTGCGGCGTGGAAGCTGTTTTTACAGCTTCAGATGTTGCCGATAATTCAGGACCGTTTTTCAATCCCGAACAAATGAAACGTTGGATTCTCCCCTATTTGACAAAATTCGCTGAATCAATTCGCGAACTCGGAATGTATTCTATTCTTCATTCTGACGGCGATTTGGTAAAATATATTGATGATATTGCAAATACAGGTGTTGACGCATTGCAGGCAATCGATCCGACCGCCGGAATGGATATGCAATCGACAAAAAGTGTCGTTGGCAATCGACTTTGTTTGTGCGGAAATATTGATTGTGCATTACTTTTAATGGGAACACCGGAAGAAGTTTTTAATTCTACAAAAGATTTGTTGATAACCTGCAAAGACGGTGGCGGACTCGCACTTGGCGCTTCTAACGCTGTTCAGCCCGACGTCCCGCCGGAGAATTATAGAGCGATGATAGATGCTTGGAAGAAATTTGGGCGATATTGATATGGACCTAATGGACCGAATGGACATTATGGACAATTAACTTATGACTGCATTTCAGCGAATGGTGTATTAACACTTTTAAATGTTGTCGATCCACTTCTTGGCAATCAAATAGAATCTCAAGCAAAAGCTTTCGAAACCGAAGGCGGTTTTACCGAAAGATTGTATACAATAAGAAAACAAACAAGAAAAAATCAATGAAAATGAAAAAAACATCGTCCATTAAGTCCACTTCGCCCTGTGGAGTCTTACTCCATCAGGGTCAGTCCATTTTGTCCATTTTGTCCATTGTGTCCATAATGTCCATAAATGCCTTTGCACTAAACATCGACAAAACCAATGCCACTCTCTATGAGCGCGTAACTTTACGCCCGGAAATCACAAACGTTTATTCCAACCCATTCGATTCGGAAGAAATAAAAGTTGACGCTGAAATCATTTCACCTTCCGGTAAAAAATGGTCGGCTCCGGGATTTTATATCCAGCCTTATTCTGGTAAAATTGTAAACGGAAAAGAAATAATTGAAAAGTCAGGGGATCCTGAATGGCAGGTACGACTTTCCTTCAACGAACCCGGCACGCATCAAATAAAAATAACCGCAAAAGATAAAAACGGAAATAGGACGCTGGGGACCCGAAATTCTCCGGGCGTGGCAGCGTCCCTCCAAATCACGGACTTCGGACAACGGACCACGGATTCCCCCGGTTTCATCCGCCGACACAAAACCGATCATCGCTATTTTGTTGACGACAACGGGGAAACTTATTTCCCTCTCGGAGCCAATGTTTGTTGGGGAAGCTGGGATGGTCGTGGAGTTTTTGCTTTTGACAGTTGGCTTTCGCGCTACGCCGAACAAGGCTGTAATTTTTACCGACTTTTTCTCTCACCTGCCTGGTGCAATTTTTCTCTTCGCTCACAAGATTCCGGTTTTTACAAATTTGACCAGAAAAACGCGTGGAAAATTGATCATGTGCTCGAACTTGCTGAAAAACTTGATATGCGCGTTATGTTTGCCATTGATAGTTTTAACTCAATCTCCACAAGCAAAGAATTTTACGGAATGTTTGATAGTTCGCCATGCAATATTAAAAATGGTGGGCCGGTGGAGAAACCAATAGATTATTTTACTAATCCAAAAGCGCAAAAAGCTAACTATAACCGCTTGCGATACCTTGTCGCCCGATATGGTTACAGCCCATCAATTTTCGCGTGGGAGCTTTGGAATGAAGTTGACGACACTGATGCTTACCGCTCGAAAAATGGTCCGAAAATTATTGCTGATTGGCATCGCAATACCGCGCGCGATTTGAGAAAGTTAGACCCCTGGCATCACCTGATAACTACAAGCCTGGGTCATGACAAAGGGCATAAAATTATTGAAGGAATTCCGGAAATGGATTTGATTCAAATTCATCATTACGACACACCTGACCTTGCCGCTTCACTCGGAGAACTTTGGAAAAAAAGACGGGAGAATTTCAAAAAACCCTTTTTTAGCGGTGAATTCGGCTGCGATGCCACAGGAATGAACGCGGGTAATCATGGAGCTGATCCTAAAGGCGTTCATCTTCACAACGGACTTTTCGCATCGGTGGGAAATATGTGTGCCGGAACTCCAATGGTTTGGTACTGGGACAGTTATGTCGAACCGAATAATTTGTACCCTATTTACGGAAATTTTGCGAACTGGATTTCAGATTTCGATTTTATAAAACAAAAAGTCAAACCAATTGATGCCAAACTTGAGTTTATAAATCCTGAAGAAAAACGGGAACGTGAAGAATTATGGCTGGAAACAAAAGGACGCTCATGGGAACCGGCCGATTTCAATAAACCAACAATCATAAAAATTCCACGTAATGGAATTTTAGATTCTGAAAAGGTACTTTCCAAACTTATTCACGGTACCAATCATGCTAATCTTATCAATCCTCAAACATTTGAGTTAGATATTGCCGAACCAACAAAATTTATAATAAAAGTCGGCGAAGTTTCCGGTTGGGGCGGTGCTGATATGAAAGTTTTAATTGACGGAAAAGTTGTTTTAGAAAAAGACTTTAAAGATCCCGACGGTTTGGAAAGCAAAGATTTGTTGAATCAATATGCAGGAGAATATGTCGTTGATGTTCCGATCGGCAAGCACAAACTTACAATTAAAAACACCGGAGCAGACTGGTTTGAAGTAAAAGAATACTTTATTCCGGATTACATCGAAGCAAAAGAACCTACCCTACGTGCTTCCGGTGTTATTGGAAAAACAAAAGCTTTGATTTGGATTCAAAGTCCCCATTATATCTGGTCGAAAGTTTACGAAAAAGATTTCAAACCTTATGTTTACAAGGGCACTCGATTAATTGTGAAAAATATCCCTCCCGGTAATTGGACTGTTGAAGAGTTCAACACACAAAACGGTAAAGTAACTTCAACAAAAAAAATAAAAGTCGGAAAAGACGGTGAATTAGAAATCAGCCTGCCTGAAATAAGCTGGGATGTTGCATATCGGCTTATTTATCAATATAGATGTAAAGCATCGGGTTAAAATATGGTATAATAGTTTATACGCATAAAGAATCATCAACTTTTTTTTGGGGGATATTTATGAAAACTTCTTTTATAAAATACAGTTTTTTGCTGGTTGTATTTATATTATTCGCAGGAATATCTAATGCAGCTGCTTTACAGTGGGAAACAAGTAAAGCTGCAGCAATCACTAAAGCACTCCAGGAAAACAAATTAGTTTTGATGCTGCGTGGAAACCTTGCCTGTGTATATTGTAGTGACGCCAAAAATAACACTTGTGAAACTACTGTACCTGATATTGTCGGTTTAATACAGCAGTATTATGTCCCATGGTTTGCTGATAAGAACCTAAATACGGAAGGAGAAGAATATTACGACCGCATACCATTGCAAGGCGGAGGATATACTATTATAGATATAAATCCTATTTTTGCATGTATAAATCCAAACACTCCCGATAAATGTTATGATATAAGTGTTGGCGATCTCAAAATCGGAGGCGAGTTGACTACAACAAGTTTTTACGCGCGTCTTACTTCACATATTATTGAAAAATCCAGTGAGAAAGTTAAGTCAACTATTTTCTGGAGAAAAACTACTAGAGATAAATTTCTTTTAAAATTACAATTCCTTTCCGAAACACAACCTTTTAATGATAACTCAGAAGTTAAATGCCAACTTGGAAGGTTTGAGGATGAAATCATAGCAAAACAGAAAGCAAATGTAAAAAATAATCGGTTGATTGTTAATAGTAATGGCGCTAAATTGAAAGTTGTATGGAATAAGAAAACTAAAGTATGTAATTTATTATTTAAAATCAAAAAATCAACTTTAGACGTTATTCTCGCCTATACAAAAAATGAATTACCATCTGTCGGCTCAAGGGTCACGCAATTTAAAATGACGATTGACGATACACTTTATTACTTTTATCCACGACCTGATTTCATAAGAAAAGGAATAATAAAAACAACTGCTGAATTCTATCGAAAATAAATTTGTCCCATAGGACAAATTTCCTCTTGCGTGCCTATATTATTAAAACGATTGAAACGATTGAAATGATTGAAATCATTAAATCACCAAATCATTAAATAGTAATCGGCACGCCCACCCTTGACATTAAATCATAATTTGTGTACAATTAGGTTGACCGAATTTATAACCGGAAATTATATTTGACATAATTATGAATTTATCCGACCTTACTGACACACAGCAAAATTATCTCGAAGCTGTTTTTATGCTCTCGGAAAATGAAAGTTCAGGCACTCATCTCGTTGATATTGCTACTAAACTAGGCGTTCGACCTCCTAGTGCGACAGAAGTTATTGGCCGTTTAAAAGATATGGGTCTTGTAACTCAGGAGCGCCGCGACAAGATTTTACTAACAAAAACCGGAAGAAAAATCGGTGGACAGGTTACCGCGAGGCATAATACAATACGCGATTTTTTAACGAATGTTCTTCGTGTGCCGAATGATGTAGCGGAAAACAATGCGTGTAAGATTGAGCATGCATTAGACACGACAACCTACGGCAGGCTATGTGATTTTCTAGATCATCTTGATCAGGATAAGATTGAAAAAGATAATACAATTCCATTAACTTTAATGAACAAAGGTGAATCAGGAATTCTCAAAAGAATTTCCGGTGGCGCGGAAAAATCACGGCGACTCGCTGCGATGGGTGTTCGCATTGGAAGCAAAATAAAACTTCTTCAGAACAATCACAACGCTCCGGTTTTAATTAAAGCAGGAGAATCCAGAGTTGCCATAGGCAGAGGATTAGCCACTTCTCTTCATATATTTGAAAATGAATAAAAAAATTACAATCGCTATTGCGGGAAACCCGAACTGTGGAAAGACCTGCTTGTTTAATAACCTTACCGGCGCGCATCAAAAAGTTGCGAATTGGCCCGGTGTTACCGTTGAGCAAAAAACAGGTTCTTTTGTTTATCAGGACAAAGAATTTGAAGTTGTTGACCTCCCGGGCACTTACAGTCTGTCTGCGTATTCGATCGAAGAGATTGTAGTTGAAAAATATGTTTGTGAAACTCCACCGGATTTGATTATCAATATCGTTGATGCAACAAATCTGGAACGGCATCTTGTTCTTACCGCCGAAATGCTGGAAATGGGCGTGCCGATGGTTATCGCACTGAATATGATGGATGAAGCTAAAGACCTGGGGCTGAATATTGATATAGATATGATGTCAAAAATGCTGGATGTTATGGTTGTCCCCACAGTCGCAAGAAGAAATAAGGGCACCGTAGAACTGCTTAATAAAATTGTTCAGCTCATCAATTCGCCAAAAGTTCCTTCTGTCACAATTGATTATGGACAGGAAATAGAACAAGCAATCTCATCGCTTATTCCTTTGCTGCCTGATATTGACACTAAACTTTCCAAGCATATAAGAGTAGTTATGCTTTTAAGCGGGCGACATACTTTGCCTGAAGATACAGGCACACCTGAACTTCGCAGGAACGTAGAAAAGACACGCACGAAATTAGAGCGAACATTTGCTGAAAAGATTGAAAATGTTTTTGACGGCAGGTGGTTTGGATTTGCTAATGGCATTGCAAGAATGTGTGTAAAAAAAAGTCGGCAGACAAAATTCAATGTCACAGAAAAAATTGATGATTTTTTAACACATCCCATTCTTGGTTTGCTTATTTTTGCAGCATGTATGTGGCTTACTTTCCAACTCGTCTTCACTTTGGGAAATCCGCTTGCCGGTATGATGGAATCGGGTGTTGAGATGTTAAAAACATCCGTTTCTTCCATTCTTCCTGACAACTTTATCCGTTCACTTATCGTTGACGGAATTATTTCCGGTGTTGGCGGTGTTATAGTCTTTCTACCGAATATTCTTTTACTTTTTCTCGCAATCGGATTTCTTGAAGATACAGGCTATATGGCTCGCGCCGCATTTGTAACTGACAGAATCATGCACACAATGGGTCTGCATGGAAAGTCGTTCATCCCAATGATTGTAGGTTTTGGATGCACAGTTCCTGCCATTATGGCGACACGTTCTCTTGACACCAAGCGCGACAGGATAGTCACAGCATTAATAACGCCGTTTATGTCCTGCAGTGCGAAGCTTCCTGTATATTCGTTATTTATCACTACATTTTTCGCGCCGAAATTAAGAACTCCGGTTTTATTTTCGATTTATTTTTTCGGAATTATGGTTGCAATTATTATGGCAAATGTTCTCGGTTTTTTATTCTTCGGAAAAGAAAAATCACCACTGCTAATGGAATTGCCGCCATATAGACTGCCGACTTTCAGAAGCGTAATTACACATATGTGGATGCGTGCATGGATGTACATAAAAAAAGCCGGGACATTAATTCTTGTTGCCGCAATCGCAATATGGTTTTTATCGAATTATCCTAAAACAATTCCTGAAAACTCCGGTGATTTATCTGAAAATCAATCGGCTAAAATCATGGTCGAAAACAGTTACGCAGGACATATCGGTAAATTCATTGAACCGGTATTTAAGCCCCTCGGTTTTGACTGGAAAGGATCTATCGCTCTTCTAACAGGCTTTGCCGCAAAGGAAGTCGTTGTTTCAACTCTCGGCGTAATTTATGGTGTAGGCGAACAAGACGATCAGTCTGAAAGTTTACAACTCGCCCTGCAAAACGATCCCGTATTCGGGAAGAGTCCGTTAGTTGCTTATACATTTATGGTTTTTGTATTATTATACGTGCCTTGTCTTGCAGTAGTCGCGGTTTTTCTGAAAGAATTTGGTTATCGCTGGACTGCATTTATGATTTTCTACACTACTTCCGCAGCCTGGATATTTGCTTATTTAGTCAAAATAGTCGGAGCGTTTATTATTTAACGATTGAAACGATTGAAACGATTGAAACGATTGAAACGATTGAAACGATTGAAACGATTGAGACAATTGAAACGATTGAAATGATTGAGACGATTGAACGCATAGCATTTATTATTTAGTGTGACTTTTCATTCTTCAAGGACAGCAAGGACCACAAAGACTTCAAGGACTGTAAAAACAATCACCCTTTAATGTCTTTGATAAAACCTGCCCATTACTATTTTTTTTTGTTTTTTGGTATAATATCAAACTAGTTAAAAATAACATTGGAGATAACTTATGCCTTATAAAATTCTGGAAAAGAAAACCCTCGCGGATAATGTCGTTTCATTATGGGTTGAAGCTCCGCAAATAGCAAAAAAACGTGAAGCAGGTCAGTTTATTATTTTAAGACCTAATGATAAAAGCGAACGCATTCCATTAACAATCGCAGGCGTTAAAAAAGAAGTTGGCGCTATCAGACTCATTGCTCAAGTAGTTGGCGATACCACACGCGAACTTGCCGCACTTAATGAAGGTGACTTCATTCGCGATCTCGCCGGACCACTTGGTCATCCAACTCCAATAAAAAATTATGGAACTGTTGCTTGTATAGGTGGCGGAATCGGCGTTGCACCAATGCTGCCAATTGCTGCTGCTATGAAAGAAGCAGGCAATCATGTAGTTACAATCGTTGGCGCACGCACAAAGGAGCTTCTTATTCTTGAAGACGAGTTGCGTGAAGCAAGCAGTGAATTTATAATCACAACTGATGACGGTTCTTACGGCGAAAAAGGATTTGTAACAGATGTTCTGAAAAAACGGATTGCCAACTCAGCAAAAATTGATTTCGCTGCTGCTATCGGACCTGTACCGATGATGAAAGCGGTTGCTGCAGTAACTAAAGAAGCCGGTATCCCTACCGTCGCGAGTTTGAATACTATTATGATTGATGGAACGGGAATGTGTGGCGGATGCCGTGTTACCATTGGCGGAGAAGTAAAATACACTTGTGTTGACGGTCCGGAATTCGATGCTCATAAAGTTGATTTTGACGAATTGCAAAATCGGCTTGGCACTTACCGCGAGCAAGAAAACAAAGAGGAGCATAATTGTAAATTGGAAGGGAAAGTATAAATTGATCTAATTGACCTAATTAACCTAATTGATCTAAATAAGCACCAAAACAACAAAACTTATTGAATATTTATGAAAAACGATCTGACAGCTAAAGAAAGAATGGCTATACCGCGCCATGATATGCCTGAACAGTCTCCTGAAATCCGGAAAAATAATTTTGAAGAAGTTCCGCTTGGATATTCTGAAGAAACAGCAATAAAAGAAGCGCAGCGATGCCTTCAATGCAAAAAACCTAAATGTGTTCAAGGATGTCCCGTAAATGTATACATACCGGAATTCATTAATAAAGTCGCGGAAGGTGATTTCGATGCCGCACAGGAAATTCTACTTGACACAAACAGCCTGCCCGCAATATGCGGTCGTGTGTGTCCTCAGGAAACACAATGTGAAGAGCTTTGTATTCTCGCAAACAAAGGTGAAGCGGTAGCAGTAGGCAGGCTCGAAAGATTTGTAGCCGATACTGCGCGTTTAAAAGCCGAAACTTCCGCAAGTCAGAAAACAGAAATAACAAAACCTGATCCTTCAGCGCGGAAAATAGCGATTGTAGGTTCCGGGCCTTCAGGATTATCTTGCGCAGCTGATCTTTTGCAGGCAGGATATAATGTCACACTTTTTGAAGCGCTGCATGAAGCAGGTGGGGTTCTTGTTTATGGGATTCCTGAATTTCGTCTCCCGAAATCTATTGTGAAATCAGAAATCGATGCCCTTCTGGCAAAAGGAGCCGATATGATCACAAACGCCGTTATTGGTCGTTTATACACAATTGATGATTTGCTCGGTGAAGAAGGATTTTCCGCTGTGTTTATCGGCACAGGTGCCGGAACGCCGAAATTCCTCAACATTCCCGGTGAAAATTTAATTGGAGTTTATTCATCAAATGAATTTCTGACTCGCGTTAATTTGATGAAAGCATATAAATCCGATGCAAGAACTCCGGTAATTCGGGGTAATCATGTTGCTGTTTTCGGAGCAGGAAATACAGCTATGGATTCGGCAAGAACAGCTCTGCGGATTGGCGCAGATAATGTTTATATTATGTACAGACGTTCCAGAACCGAGATGCCGGCAAGAATAGAAGAAATTCATCATGCCGAACAGGAAGGTGTTAAACTTGATCTTCTCGTCAATCCACTTGAATTTAAAGGTGATGATAAAGGTTGGTTAACATCTGTCATTTGTCAAAGAATGGAACTTGGCGAACCGGATGATTCAGGCAGACGACGTCCTATTCCAATTAAAGGTTCCGAATTCGAAACGCAGATTGATGTTGCTGTAATTGCTGTCGGTACATCATCAAATCCTTTAATTCGCCAAACCACTCCCGATCTTCCAATGAATAAATGGGGTTATATTGAAGCTGACGATGATGGCATTACAGGCAAAAAAGGAGTTTTTGCCGGTGGAGATATTGTTACAGGAGCTGCAACGGTAATTGAAGCAATGGGCGCCGGAAAACAAGCCGCAGCGGCGATTATTGAATATGTTAGAGAAAAAAATTAACCTAATTGCCCTAATTTCTAATTGACCTAATCAAATCCCAAAATAAAATAAAGAGAAATAAACAAACGAAGAATATCATCTTTTGGGTTTTGTTCATTGG
>JAOZNZ010000602.1 GCA_029933535.1 bacterium
GACACCCGACACCTGACACCTGACACCTGACACCTGACACCTGACACCCGACACCCGACACCTGACACCTGACACCCGACACCTGACACCTGACACCCGAACCCTGACACCCGAACCCTGACACCGAATTAAATATCCAATATCCAGCACGGAACACCCAAGGATGAAGTAAATACTAAATTCATCCCGAGGCGCTAGCGCGCTCAGAATGAATTTCCTGACACCCGAATACATGCCATCTCCTACATCAAACCTCAACTTCTACAACTATGATCTCCCGGATGAGCTCATAGCTCAGAAACCTGTTAAATGTAGAGATCAAAGTCGATTGCTCGTTTATTCCCGCGAAACAAATGATATTCAACATAAATGTTTTACTGATGTTATTTCTTTTTTAAAAAACACGGATGTACTCGTTGTTAATAATTGTAAAGTTATTCCGGCAAGACTTTTCGCAACACGCATCGACACAGGTACGGAAATAGAAATATTACTTACTAAAGAAATTTCGCCTGTGAAATGGCAGGCAATGGTTAAACCGGGTCGCAGCTGTAAAGTTGGCGTTAAACTACTTGCGGGAAAAATTGTTGCCGAGATTATTGAAATAAAAAACAATGGCGAACGTGTAATTGTGTTCAATTGTCCGGGAAAAGATTTTCAAAAACTACTTGAATTATCGGGAACAGTTCCACTGCCGCCTTATATTAAAAGACCACCTTGCCCTTCTTCAAAAGAAGATAGAGAACGTTATCAAACAGTTTACGCAGCTGAAGGTAAAGCCGTCGCGGCACCGACTGCCGGACTTCATTTTACGGAAGAATTAATTCAGAAAATAAAAAATAAGGGCTGTGAATTTTTATCGGTTACTCTTAATGTCGGACCGGGAACGTTTGCACCGATAAAGTCTTCTGATATCACAAAACATTCAATGCACAGCGAAGAATTTGTTTTAACCCATGAAATCGCCGGCAAACTTAATCAAGCTAAAAAGTCGGGAAGAAGAATTATCGCGGTGGGAACAACTTCGCTTCGTGTTCTTGAGTCTTGCATTAGTGATGACGGGATATTTGAGCCGGTATCAAAAGCAACTGATATTTTCATTTATCCGCCTTATAGAATTCGTTCAATTGATGCATTGATCACAAATTTTCATCTTCCCAAATCAACTTTATTAATGTTGATCGCCTCGTTTGTCGGTGAAAATAAATGGCAAAAAATTTATTCCGAAGCTATCAAAAATAAATACAGATTTTATTCTTATGGCGATGCTATGCTAATTCAATGATTGAAACGATTGAAACGATTGAAACGATTGAAAATAAATTAAAAAAATAGGAATCAATATGACAAAAATCTTGTTCATTAGTGCCGGCGCGGCAATCGGGGGAACATTGGGCTATTTCGGGAAATGCAGTACGGGAACATGTCCGTTTACAAGTACATGGTGGGGTGCCGCTGCACTCGGAGCAATTTTCGGCTTGTTCCTAAGTAATTTTTTTGCCGGCGTTCCAAAAACACCGGAAGATGTAACTAATGTGATAGACATCAATTCTACCGCTGAATTTGAATCTGCAATAAAAGATGCGGGAAATAAAGATTTGATTGCCGACTTTTATTTGACGGCGTGCCCTCCATGCCGTAAACTTATGCCGGAACTTTATAATTTAGCGAGAAAACATAAAGATAAAATAATTATTCTAAAAATTAATGCTTCGAAAAATAAAGAACTTTCTGCAAAATATGCAATACAGGCTGTACCGGCATTATTCCACTTCAAAAATGGTGAAATTATTTCAAGAAAACAAGGCTACCAGTCAGCAGATAGTTTGGAAAGTTGGATAAAAGTAAATTAAGCTTCCAGCTTAATGTTTTAATGTCAAGCTGGAACCAGGCATGCGCCGGTAAAGAGCTTGACTTACTTTTTCTTATTTACGTTTTTATAAGCATCACAAACTTGCGCGAATTTTGAATTGCAGCAAACTGCCCTTATCTCTTCTTCAAAAACTTTCCATTCTTCAGGATTGGTAATCGTTCTTCTTTTCGCGGGGCACTCTAAAATAATATGACGCCGATTGTACGGATCCATCGCTTTAGCATAAATTAATAATTTTCCATCTGCATAAGGGCATTGTGTCTGCTTCTGCAATTCTTTCATTGTTTGTTCCATTGACATGATTCTAACTCGTTGGGGTTATGGATTATTGGAATAATGGATTAATGGAATAATGGATTAATGGAATAATGGCCACGCCAAACGCGTGGTAAAATTATCGATTACTGATCACTTCTTACCATTCCGGCTTAGCTGGAATCCGATCTCAATGAGACCGGCTACAGCCACTTCCCGCTCCCATGTCTTACAACAGTCGGTGGACGTGTGGTTAAATCAACAACAGTTGACTCACCTTTTTCAGGTGTTGGTCCCGCATCAATTAAATAAGCGGCAGATTTTTGTATTGCGGCAGTCATATCAATATTTGTTGGACTTGGTTCGTTACTGATATTTGCACTGGTTGCCATAACAGGGCAATTACATTCATTTAAAAAAGTCTGTGCGACATGGCATTTCGGGAATCTGATGCCGGTTTTAACACCGTTAATATT
>JAOZNZ010000002.1:0-1106 GCA_029933535.1 bacterium
TTGATTATTGAATATTTATTCGGTATTCGGTATTCGGTATTCGGTATTCGGTATTATTCCCCCTGTTCTAAAGGGGGGAGGGGGATTTACCCAGCATCCCAACTATTAACCATTAACTATTCAGCAATATCTATAATCTCGACCTTAAGGGTCTCTGTATCCAAGATCGCTACAGTATGTTTCCCGGAGCACCATCCACACACTTCACCCGGATTTACAATTAAAGTTTTTCCAATTTTACGGATATCTATTTTGTGAGTATGTCCATAAACGATTACATCATAGTCACCACTTTTAGCAAGTGAATCTACCAGATCATTTTCATGTAGAACGATAAACTTCAATCCGGCTATTTCACCGATAAAAGACCGCTCGTACAATTCGCCGATCTCTTGAAATTTTTCTTTAAGGAAGAATTTTTCACCGTCATTATTTCCATACACACCAACGAAAGGCACATCAATATCTTTCATATAATTGAAAGTTATCGGTGAAATAAAATCCCCGGCGTGAATAATATATTCAACAGCCCTCTCCTTAAAAATAGCGACCGCATAACGAATCATCGTCATACGGTCGTGAGAATCTGACATTACGCCAATTTTCATATCAGGCGTTTAAGTAAGAAGATTATTTTGCGGCAATAGAAATCTATTTTGCAGCAGTTTTATTTTTTAATTTCGCGAGGCGGGAAACGCGTCTTGATGCAGCACGCTTATGGATAATTCCTTTAGAAGCTGCACTATCAATTACTGCCGTCGCATCGCAAAGCAATTTTGCCATATCAACTGTTTCAGTCGATTCAGCTGCGACTCTCATTTTCTTAGAAACAGTTTTAATCTCTGACTTCACTTTTGTGTTACGAGCATTGCGTTTTTCATCCTGACGAATTTTTTTTTCTCTGTGTTTATGACTTGGCATATAATTTTTTTTGTTATTAAATTGTTAAGAGCAATTATTAAGCGGAAAATTTCGGTTTTTCTTTATATTACTTCTCGTATTATATTAAAAACTATTTTTAATGTCAATGAGGTTTTAGATTTTAGATTTTAGATTTTAGATTTTGGATTTTAGATTTTGGATTTTGGATTTTGGATTTAGTTTTA
>JAOZNZ010000002.1:1116-30780 GCA_029933535.1 bacterium
AAAACTATTTTTAATGTCAATGAGGCGTAAAGTTTAAAGTTTAAAGTTTAAAGTTTAAAGGTCGGAAGATAAATTCATAATTGGACATTGGTTTTTTGGTATTTTTTTAGATCAATTAGGTCAATTAGGTCAATTTAATTGTTTCTTCCCATAACTCCCATACATCCCATATCTCCCATATTAGAATTAGATTAGATAATCCCGACCCAAAGAGGTTAAATATCATACAGCGGAAGTATTCGGGCTTAAAACCCACTTTTATTCTGTTGTGCTAAATACCTCCGTTTCGGGGCGCAAATCCTTTTAAGAAGTGTTTTTCGCACAGTTGCTTGACTTTTTATACATTTTTAGTTATAATATTTACTCTATATTATAATATATAATGTAGAATGTATTTATTAACTACACAACATACTGAGAGGAAATTATACTATGTCCGGTCAGAAATACGATGCAACTACAATTACCGTTCTTGAAGGCATCGAAGCGGTAAGAAAACGTCCCGCAATGTATATCGGTGACACAAACGTTCGCGGCTTTCACCACCTTGTTTATGAAGTCGTTGACAACGCGATAGACGAAGCTCTTGCAGGTTACTGCGATAAAATAGAAGTTATTATTCACCAGGATAATTCTATTACCGTTGTTGATAACGGGCGTGGGATTCCTGTTGATCTGCACAAAAAAATGAATAAACCGGCTCTCGAGGTGGTTCTTACAACTCTTCACGCAGGCGGAAAGTTCGATAATGAAAGTTATAAAGTTTCCGGTGGACTGCATGGAGTGGGTGTTTCATGCGTTAACGGCCTATCCGAATGGATGGAAGCGGAAGTTAAACGCGGCGGAAGCATTTACAACATGAATTTTAAAGCAGGGGCGCCCACCGGTCCGATGGAAAAGATAGGTAAAGCGAAAGGAACCGGCACGAAGATATCTTTTAAACCTGACAGCACGATTTTTGAAGTTTCTGAATTCAGTTTTGATATTTTGGCAAATCGTCTTCGCGAGCTTGCGTTTCTTAATAAAGGTATTCACATTAAACTTCTTGATGAAAGAGAAGGCGGTAAGGAAAGTAAATTCAACTATGAAGGTGGAATCATTTCGTTTGTTGAATATCTTAATAAAAACAAAAGCACTCTTCACGACAAAGTTATTTATTTCTCTAAAGAAAGAGAAGATGTTGTTGCTGAAGTCGCAGTACAGTTTAATGATACTTATTCTGAAAATATTCACAGTTTCGCCAATAATATTAACACTATAGAAGGCGGAACTCACATGAGCGGGTTTCGCTCGGCTCTTACAAGAACGATTAACACTTATGTCAAAAACAGCTCTCTTGCCAAAAATATGAAGGGAACTGTTTCAGGCGATGATATCCGTGAAGGTATTACAGCTGTTATTTCCATAAAAGTTTCTGATCCGCAGTTCGAAGGTCAGACTAAAACCAAACTGGGTAATAGTGAAGTTGCAGGAATTGTTGAATCTATTGTCAACGAAGGTCTCGGAATTTTTCTTGAAGAAAATCCAAACGTTGCTAAAAAAATCATCGAAAAAGCCCTCATGGCCGCTCGAGCGCGCGCAGCAGCAAGAAAAGCACGTGACCTTACAAGAAGAAAAGGTGTGCTTGACAGCGCTGCTCTCCCGGGTAAACTTTCTGATTGTTCTGAAAGAGACCCCGCGTTATGCGAAGTTTACCTTGTGGAAGGAGATTCCGCGGGCGGCTCAGCTAAACAGGGCCGCAATAGAAGATTCCAGGCTATTCTTCCTCTGCGTGGCAAAATTCTAAATGTTGAAAAAGCTCGACTCGATAAAATCCTGAGCAGCGAAGAAATTAAAAAAATGATTACCGCTATCGGCACCGGTGTTGGAGCAGGTGATTTTGACATTGAAAAAACCCGGTATCATAAAATCATTATTATGACCGATGCTGATGTTGACGGAGCTCATATCAGGACTCTTTTGCTTACATTCTTTTTCAGACAAATGCCCGGGCTGATTCATCATGGTTATATTTATATTGCTCAGCCGCCTCTTTATAAAGTAAAACGCAGAAAAAAAGAGCGATACCTTAATACAGATGAGGAAATGAATGCTTACCTTCTTGAACTCGGTTCTGAAGATATAGAATGTCGTGTAGCTAAAAACAAAAATGCAATGACAGCTATTCAATTCAGAGAGGTGCTTGATCTTCTTGTCCAACTTGAAAATTATCTATACTCTCTTGAAAGAAAAGCGATTAATCTTAATGACTATTTTGATGCTCAAAGTAAAAATGGTGACTTGCCGCTTTTCCGTGTTAAAATAGACGGCGAAATAAAATTCCTGCTCAATAAAAATGAACTCAAAGAATTAACCGAGGCAGAACAGGAAAAAGCTGGCGTGGAAGCTGAAGTGGAAATCGAATCAGATGAAGATAATCTCTTCTCAGAAACTGATGAAAACTTGGAAGACAACATTCAGGAAGACGAAACCCCGGTTGTTAAACTTGATGTTACTGAACTTTACGAAACTCATGAAATTGTTAAAATATCCACTGAACTCCATCGCAGAAAACTCGAAATAGCAAACTGGTATGTCGACAAAACCGGCGATGAAAATGAAGAAGTAGATAATACCATCGCTTTCCTGAAATTCGGTGAAGAAGAAAAACCGATTGATTCTCTTCTTGGAATACTCGAGGGAATTCGCGAGAATGGTAAAAAAGGTCTGCAAATTCAGAGATATAAAGGTCTCGGCGAAATGAACCCTGAACAACTGTGGGAAACTACTATGGATCCGGCTAAACGCACCTTGCTTAAGGTTGTAATTGAAGACGCTGTCGAAGCTGATGATGTTTTCACCACCCTCATGGGTGATGTAGTAGAATGCAGGCGGCAATTTATTGAAGAGAATGCTAAATATGTAACTAATTTGGATGTTTAAAATTTGAAGAAAATAACAATGTTCAAAATACAAATAACAAATAAATAACAAAAAAGAAAAGAAGAAAAAAATAATCGAAAACTGTTTGGTATTTTGAATTTGACTTTTGGAATTTATTTGCTATTTATTATTTGTATTTTGTAATTTACACCAAACTCCCGAACTCAAAAATCTAAAATCTAAAATTTAATCATGGATCAAAATATTTATACTCAAAACGAAAAAATCGTTCCCATTTCCATTACTGATGAAATGCAAACTTCCTTCATTGATTATTCAATGAGCGTTATTATCAGTCGCGCGCTTCCTGAAATAAGAGATGGACTCAAACCTGTTCACCGCAGAATTCTTTACGCTATGTTTCGTGAAGGTTTGCTTCATAACAGAAAATTCACCAAATGCGCAGGTGTGGTTGGAGAAGTACTGAAAAAGTATCACCCACATGGCGATACAGCTGTTTACGATACTCTCGTCCGTATGGCACAGCCATGGAATATGAGATATCCTCTTATTCAGGGACAAGGTAACTTCGGTTCACTCGACGGTGATAAAGCCGCTGCTTACAGATATACGGAATCCAGAATGACCGAGCTTGCTGAATACATGCTTGCTGACATTGACAAAAACACCGTTCATTTCATTCCTAATTTCGATGAGTCGGTTATGGAACCTACTGTTCTGCCGACAAAAGTTCCTCAGCTTTTATTAAACGGTACTGCCGGTATTGCTGTAGGAATGGCGACAAATGTACCTTCACACAATCTTGTTGAGCTTTGCGATGCGATTGCAATAATTATCAACGAACCGGATTGCACTCTTGATGAACTTTTGGAAGTTATTCCGGGACCTGATTTTGCGACAGGCGGTGTTATTTGCGGCACATCTGAAATCAGACGGCTTTACGAAACGGGTCGCGGAAAGCTTCGTGTACGTGGAAAGGCAGCTGTAGAACCCACTAAACAGGGTAAAGAATGTATTATTATTACTGAAATCCCATACATGGTTAATAAAGCTTCTCTTGTTGGAAATATCGCTAAACTGGTTAACGAGAAGAAAATTACCGGGATTTCCGACCTGAGAGACGAATCTGATAAAGACGGTGTAAGAGTTGTTGTAGAATTGAAACGCGCTGAAATTCCCGAGGTAGTTCTCAACCAGCTTTACAAACACACTCAACTTCAAACTACTTTCGGCGGTATTCTTCTTTCAATTGAAGGCGGACAGCCGAAGATCAATGGTCTTAAAGTTGTTTTAAGCAGATTTGTGGATCACAGAAAAGATGTTATTACCAAGCGTACTATTTTTGATCTTGAAAAAGCTGAATTGCGAGCGCATATTCTTGAAGGTTTTCTAAAGGCTCTGGACATTATTGACAAGATTATTAAACTTATCCGCGGTTCTAAAACCCGTGATGAAGCGAATACAGGTTTAATCGAACAATTTGGATTTACTGAGATACAGGCTAAAGCCATTCTCGACATGAGACTTTATCAATTAACAGGTCTTGAAAAAGAAAAGCTCCAGGATGAATATGAAGAAATACTGAAATTGATTGAATATCTTAACTCTATCCTTAATAACCCGGGCGTACTTACAGGTATTATTCTTGAAGAACTCGAAATTCTGAAAAAACGCTTTGGTGATGATAGGAGATCAGATATTATAGAAAGAGCTGACGACCTTAAAATGGAAGATCTCATCGCTGATGAAACTACCATTATTACTGTTACTCATGCCGGATATATTAAACGATGCCCGGTTGCCACTTTCAGATCACGACATCGCGGCGGTACAGGTGTTCGAGGAATGTCAATGAAAGATGAAGATTTTGTTGAGCATATTTTTACGGCTTCTACTCATGATTACCTCCTCATTTTTACTAAAAGCGGGCAGGTGCATTGGATTAAAGCTTACGAAGTCCCTCAAATGGCTCGTGATGCTAAAGGCAAAGCCATCGTTAATCTTTTAAACATCAGCAACGAAGAGAAAATAGCTTCTATGATTAGAATTCGTGAGTTTGATGCTGACCGATGTCTAATGATGTGCACCAGAAAAGGCATTGTTAAAAAATCCGCACTTACTGATTATAGTCATCCGAGAAAAGGGGGAATTAACGCTATTAATATTGATGATGACGATGTTCTTGAAGATGTTAAATTAACAAGCGGACATGATGATGTTCTCGTTGTTACAAGAAACGGTTTGTCTATAAGATTTTCTGAAAGCGATTGCAGAAAACAAGGCAGAACTACAAGAGGCGTCAGAGGGATTAGATTGAGAGAAGGTGATTTTGTTATCGGCATGGAAATCGTTGATAACGAAAATACAAGCGTTCTTGTTCTTACTGAAAAAGGTTATGGTAAAAGAACCACGTTCAGCGAATGGCGCGCCCAAAAAAGAGGCGGTAAGGGCGTTATTACTATCAAAACTACCGAAAGAAACGGGAAAGTTATCAGCTCTTTCACTGTTAACGAAGCCGACGAAATAGTTATGGTTAGCGAAGGAGGACAGTTGGCACGTACACGCGCAAACGAATTTAGAGAAATCGGAAGAAATACTCAGGGTGTAAGAGCTTCCCGACTTGCCGAAGGCGATAAATTAGTTTGTGCCAGCCGTGTTCTTGCGAGTGAAACGAATGAAAATGTTGATACTGCTGAAGAAAATAATATTGAATCAGTTGACACAGCTGTTTCAACCGAAGAGAATAATATTGAATCTGAAGAGACAACAATTCCCACTGAAAATAATGACAAATAAGACCAATAAGTCTTATTATAAAAAATAACCGGTTAAAACTATGATTAAAGCAAAATTAAAAACTAAAACCCCTTGTGAAGTGATCCTCGAATGTGAAGTGGGTCGCGAAAAACTTGACGCAGCATACGAACGCGCATATAAAGAGCAAAGCCTGCATATCCCTATTGCGGGATTTCGTCCCGGAAAAGCTCCGCGTGATCTTGTCGAAAAAAAATACAAAAAAGAAATCCAAAGCTATGCTCTTGAAGATCTGGTCAAAAAAATTATCGACTCGGTAATTAAACAAAACAGACTCGAACCTGTTACCGGCGCTAATATGCAGGAAGAAGCAGATTTCCCTGAAGAAGGATCTTTAAAATTCACAGTCGAATTCGAAGTTGCTCCGGCAGTAAAAATTCCTGATTATAAAAGTCTCAAACTCACAAAAAGGAAAAGCGATATCACTGACGATGATGTTCAAAATACTCTTAATAGATTAATCGAACAGCATTCAACTCTCGAAGATATTACCGATAACCGTCCTGCGGCTTTCGGTGATTGGCTTATTGTTGATTATAAAGGTACCGCCGACGGTGAAGAAGTTTTTAACAGAAATGACGCGTGGATTGAAGTGAATTCCGATAGAAAAATCCCAATGCCGGGCTTCCCTGAAAAACTCGTTGGGAGCAAAATCGGTGAATCGATTGAATTTGATTTGGACGCTCCTACAGATTTTGCAATAAGCAAAGTTGCGGGAAAGAATGTGAAATTTTCTGTTTCTGTAAAATCTATCAGAGAAATGCAAAAGCCTGAATTAACGGATGAACTGGCAGCCAAAATCGATCCAAATTGTAAAACTGTTGATGAATTGAAAGAAGCTGTTGAAAAAAATCAACTTCAATATAAAGAGCAGGAAGAAAATAAAAGATTGAAAGAACTCGCCGTTGAAGAACTTCTCAGAAACACTACAATTCCTCTCCCTCCTTCTCAGATAAACAGCCGTGTAAGGAATCTTGTTGAAAGCGAAGCACGACAAAGAATGCAGGCAGGAGAAACTGAAGATCAAATTAAAGAGGACATTGAAAACATACAGAAAAAAATGGCTGAAGTAGCTGAACAGCAGCTTCAAAAAGAATATCTTCTTGATGCTATTTCTCGTGTAGAAAATGTTAAAGTTACAGAACAGGATATTATGCCGCAGCTTTACTATTACGCCAACACTTTCCGGAAACCTCTTCCATGGGTATATAAAATGTTTGAACGTAACGGCCGTATGGGCGAGTTATATGCCACAGCGGCAAATGAGAAAGCGCTTGATATTATTATTGAAGCTGCTGATATTAAAGAAAAATAATCTTTTGATAACTATGATTAATACACCTACTCCCCCTTTTTAAAAAGGGGCGAGGGGGATTTATATAAAACGCGGGCAATTTTGTCCGCGTTTTTTTTGCAGTACGATTTATGGGGAGTACGATTAAATTAATTTAATGAAAATGGACGACTTTATTAATGATGTTGTTTTACACATTCAAAACTCCTCACTTTCGTTTTTTATAATTATTGGTTTTATAATTTAGTAGTTTAATTAAACGAGAATAATTGATCACCAAGCAAAATCCTGTTGCCGGGCAGCATTTTTATTTTCCTATATTTGGCTTTATCAGAATTCTTTGCCGGCACAGTAATTCTTGCCTTTTTTAATATAGCAATAAACATTTCCATTTGATTATCTGTTAATTCCGGATATAAGTTTTTAAAATGTTCAATTCTGAATTTGTCAGGTTTTTCGTATATAAAAGCTCTTATAAGTGCATCGTAAGCCCGAACACTATTCCCAAGTTTTATGTAAGCTTTACATAAAAGAGGATAGAGATAAATCGCATATGGATTTTGTGCTAAAATCATCTCGGATATATCAATAAATTCGCCGGTATCGTTTTTATCGTTGCATGCAAGAACAAGTTGTTTTATATATCGTTTTATCAATTTATGATTTAGAGGTAAAGTTGATAGCGCCACTTCCGTATCATATTCCGCTCTTTGTACATCATTAGTTGCCGCAAGATAAAGTTGTAATGTTGTCTCTGCGGCGCGATAAGAATTATCGACTTGAAATTTGAAATCAGAAATTGGAAATTTGGGTTTGATTTTTAATTCAGTTTGTATCATACCGATAATCGCCGCGTTTTCCGTGCTTGTCCCATCATATTCTATATTCGCGAATGTACCGGTAGCCATTTGATAAGCCAAAAAATAATTTGTTCCGCCTTTTGATTTTTGATTTTGTTTTAATTTCCAATCTGCCTGCATCAGCAAATCTTCCAAAATAATTCTCGGCGACTTTTCAATGTTTCCGAACTTGTCAATTTTCAAATTTGATGACTTAGAAATTTTCTTCTTCCTTTTTACCGAATACCGATTCCCGGATACCGAATACTTTTCCGTAAACGGATTCTCTCCGGCAGCAATCTGCTCCTTAACCTCATCAATCCGTTCTTTAACTTTTTTCAAATCGTCTTCGGAATCAAGAAAACCATACACTTTACAAAATAATGTTCTCGCGTTGCAGAGAAATGCTAAAAAATCTTCACGGTCTTTCCGCAAATAAAAGAGGATTTGGGAGTAATTGGCATAATCCGTGATCCGTAATCCGTGGTCCGTGATCCATTCAACCACCCCGTCACTACGCGCCACCCCTCCTAAAACAGGAGGGGAATTTAAATCCCCCTTGCCCCCTTTAGAAAAGGGGGAATATAACTGCTCAAGATGCTGGTACAAAAAGATAATTTCCGGAAAGTCACCAATTTCGTTTGCTCGCTGAATTAAAACACGGTCAATTGCTGCCTGAAGATTTTTATTGTCGCCGGAGTCGAGAAAAGCTGTGTCAAGCCAGTCTTTGGCATCCATATATCTACCGGCGGCAAGACAGGTTCTGCCGATAGCGAGATAAATTTCCGCTCTTGGCAAGGGACAATCAAAACTTTTATCTTCATCTATACAGGCGAGGGAATTTTGATAGCAACGGGATGAATTTTCTCAGCCGTGCCTGCAAATTAACTGCAATCGGCACGGCAAAGCAGTAATATTTATGGGGATTACGATTAAATACAAATTTTACAATCTATGTCCGCCCCGGAGCCTGTTTGACGATCTGATTATATATTTATTCATTTTTATTATCAGTGTCTAAATATTTCACTTATTCACTTCTAACAACAAATTATAAGCTCTGTTAAAATCAAAGTTATCGTAATCTTTTTTGCGGAGTACTGATTTCAATTCTGTTTTCACTTGAATTAATAATTCCTGCTTTTTCGATTCTGAGATGTCAATTTCACCTGTTCCTTCAATCGCAAGTTTTTGTTGTAAAAATTTTAGTAAGCGTTTGTTGGTAATGTCAATGACATTGTTTTGTACCGCATAATCAAGGTCATAAAGATCCCGGATTGCAGGATTAAGTCTTGTCAATGCTGCTCTTATTTTTTCTGCGTAAAGTTCTTCTATAGAAAAACATTTTATCGGAATTGGCAAAACAACAGATTGCTCGGTAAAGGGATCATATAACAAAGTTTTCGCCTCTCTCACAACGATTTCATCAACAATTGGCTCTCGCAATCCAACTTCAATTTTAATATTGCCGGTATCACCTGAAACAACAGACGAGTAACTCACTTCAGCAATATATTGAGTTGAAACATTTGCGCCACTGGGTTCTTTTGAAACCTTAAAAACAGGCAATATTTTACCAATATCAGAAACTCTTTGTTTGAAGTTTTTTATGCTATTGCGCCGCACTTTCCGAGATGTCCCCAATGGAGTTGGTATAGTAAAATCCAGGTCTTCGCTCATTCTATAAAAATTAGTGTATACTTTGCTTAAACAAGTTCCACCTTTAAAAATAAGTTTTGTGTCATCAAACGAAAAAAGATAATTCAGAATATGAGAACAAAAGTAGTCTTTTTCAACTAAGTCAATTCTAAAACCTGTAACTTCTGCAGTTGTTATTATAGCTTCTCTGAACAGCTTAACATTGTTATGATATTTTAGTGCGCTATTTGCCATTAACAATAATCCCCCACTCTTTGCTGATGGTTCCTTTTGCAGGTTTTGTAGGAATCCACGGAATAAGAGATTTAGATTTTCTAATAGATTTTTTCAATTTCTCAAGAAAATTTTCTTCTACATTATAACTGCTTAAAAGATAACCTACACGCCGCAATGTTCCCTGATTACCAAATTTTATAACAATATTTATAAACTCTTTAACTAAACTTTCGTCTTCATCAATGCAATTTGTTATCCATTTGTATGCTTTTGGAATAGTGTTATATCGCGACCAATCATAAACCGCATCCAAAAGCGTACGAACTTTAGACGACATTATAACTTTAATACCATCAGGAGAAACGAATTCATAAGTCGCGCCAAGCCGATTGTCATCAACTTTCATAAAGATAAATTCTGTACCGCCAATATTTCGTTCACAGGATAATTTGTTATTATATACATAAACACGACTTGGAATTTGTTCACTGAAGCCATAAAAATTAAATGCGTTGAAACCGGATATTTGATATTTCCCGTTAATAAGTTTCATAAGTTCTTGCAGTATCAAATATTCACCTGGGTTATAAACACATCCTGCAGGTATTCGTAATGGAATAAGATATGCGCCTCTCGTTAAGCGAACAATAATACCTGATTGTGCCATCCTGCTTAAGAGTTTTCGCTCTTGAACAGGTTCAAGATTCAAAGGTTTTACCAATTCACCGGATCTTATGACATTTTTGTGTGTGAGTTGTACATAAGAAAGCACCTTGGTTTCCAGTCTTCCGAGCTGTTCTTTTTTTCGTTTCATATTATTTTTAATAAGTCTGTTACAAAAGTATTTACTAAAAATATACTAAAATTAGTAGAAAATGTCAAGTAGTTTAAAATTAAATTAGTGTAAATTTGTGTGATGAACGTGATAATACAGGTTACTTTGTTTAGATACCTATACATTATCTTCATGACCTTTATAATTATATACAAAATCAGTATAATTATATTTATAAAATTAATCCGTGTAAATTAGTGAAATCAGTGTCAAAATATTTACAAATTCCTGAATTAACAAATCATCAATTTCATGAGCATACCAAATGAACCTGAATTAGGAGTACTTCTTTGCGGGATTATGCGTCATCCGGAAATTTCACGTGAAATTATTATTTCACGACTGGAAAAAGAATTCGGTCACGTTGCTGCCCAATCAGAAGAATTCCCCTTTTCTTTTACAACTTATTACGAGCAGGAAATGGGAAAAAATCTTTTGCGGTCTTTTCTTACTTTTGAACAGCATGTTTCCCCGGCAGTTCAAGCTGAAATAAAGCTGAAGACTAATAAAATCGAATCAGAGTTTATAAAAGAAGGTCAGCACAGAATAGTAAATCTTGATCCCGGACTCTTATCCGCTCATAATTTAATACTGACAACCGGAAAAGATTTTAGTCACAGGATATATATTCGTGACGGAATCTTTGCGGAAGTAACTCTTATGGTTAACAAAGGACGCTTGACTCCCCTGCCATGGACATATGCGGATTACCGGTCATCTGTAGTTTTAGATTTTTTTGAAAAACAACGGCAGGATTTTTTAGCTTTTAGAAAAAAGCAAAAGTGAATTTCTAATTGATCTAATTTCTAATTTACCTAAATAAATCCCAAAACACAATAAAAAGAAATAAACAAATTTGGCGTTTTCTTAGTTCGGTCATTGCTATTCCCCCTTTTCTAAAGGGGGTGAGGGGGATTTTTATTAGGTCAATTAGGTTCTAACGAAGTAACATGTAATCATAGTCATAATTGGTGACATAATAATTTAAAATGATAAACGAGTGACTCGCTTGCCAACACAAGAAAATTCAATTGTAATTTGAAAAATTTCAATTTACTCAGACATGCCTGCAAATAATCAAGAATCGGCATGGCAAAGTGGTTAAAAAATGATAATAGTTGCAATAAAAAGTTTTATTTGGATTATATCCATTACCGCAATCATTCATGTCGTTGCAGGTTATTCTTTGTGGCGGCTTCTCGGATTATCTTTTAATAAAAAACTTGTTATCGCTCTGGTAAGTCTTGGGGGAATTTTTTTACCTGATATTGTATTCCCAATCACACTACAGATGTTGATTCCAAAGACTCCCGAGATTTTGGGATTGGCACTATCGTATTTCATTATAGGTTTTCCTTTTCTCTTCATTCCCGGACTATTACTTTCATCACATTTTGAAACTTCTGATTTTCTATCGAGTTGTTCACTTGTTTCACCATCTAAGAGATTTTGGAAAGTATATTTCCTAAAGTTTCTACAATTAATGATTCCTTTTTCATTGATTCAATTTCTTTGGATATTTCACAATTTCTCTCTTCCGGCACTCTGGGAAATAGAATTACTACCTAATTATTTATTTGCTGAATTCAATACATTTTATTCATTTGCGCCTTTTTACAAGAAAATATTTATTATCGCGCCAATATTAATTACAATTGCTATTCTTTACTATAAATTCTTTTTACCCTCTAAGACACAACATTTTACACACGAAGAATTTAATAAAACAAATCGTTTTTACATTCCAGGCATAACTATTTTTTCGGCATGGTTTATTTCCTCAGTTATTTTCCCGGCAGTTTATTGGGGAATTTATATTTTCGGGCAATGGAAAAATGTGGATTGGTTAAAAGTTACTGACTGCTGGATGTTCAGTTTTCAGATTGCGTTATGTGTTTCAGTCATATCTTTAATAGCTGGCATTTCGGCAATTTCATTAAGAAAAGTCAAGCTTGCTGTTTCTGTAACGATTCTTTGTATAATATATTCAATTGGAAATATAGCTGTAGCAATTTCGGGTATTTTTTTGTTCAGTAATTTTGATTTTTTGTCCGGATTTAGAGAATCAATTGTGCCTATGCTTTTTTCTTTATGCGTAATGTATGTACCTTTAGCAGTTGTTCTTTTACTCTTTTTAAAAAGCCGAATAAACAGGAATATATTTGATGCAGCTCAATTATTTATTGAAAAAAAATCAACACGATTGAGATATGTAGGAATTCCTATTCTATGGCCCGGAATTATTATTGCTCTGCTGGCAATTTTAAATTTTGCGGGGAAAGATCTTGATACAAGCATTTTATTGGTTCCGCCCGGAAAGAGTTTTCTTCCTGTCAGATTAAATTTATTATTACATTACGCTGACTTCCCAAGTTTAGCAGCGATTGTATTAATATATATTTTTGTTATAATAATAACGGTATTGTTAATTTATACCCTTGCAAAAACATTAATAAAATATGGACTTCTTAAAAATTGAAAATTTAAATTTCGGATATGAGTCATGTCCGCTGATTTTTACTGATCTGAACTGTGAAGTAAACGATGCATCTTTTATTCATCTAAACGGCATCTCCGGTTCAGGCAAAACTACTCTTTTCAAAATCATTGCCGGTTTTATTAATGCTTCCTATAATAAATTAATAATATCTGATATTCATATTGAGCGCGAGATGAAACCTTTCGACCGGAATATCGCAATGGTATTTCAGCGGTCGGCTTTATGGCAGCATTTAAGTGTAAATACAAATATTAAACTTGCATGGAACAAAAAGATAATCTCGCGTGATATTCTTAATTCCTGGATAGATCATCTTAATATAAACCGGTTTAAGAACAAAAATTGTTCAAAACTTTCTGCCGGTGAACAGCAGAGGGTGGAAATTCTGCGTGCCGTATCCAGCGGTAAAAAGATATTGTTACTTGATGAACCTTTTGCGTTTCAGGACAAGTTAAATCTGGAAAATTTGATTAAGGTAATAGAAGAATATAGAAAGATTACAGGTGGCGTTGTGGTTTTCTCAACGCACAGCACCGATGCGAAAGAATATTTCACAATACAGGAAACTGTAGATATATAGGATAAGAAAATAACAAAATTCAAATAATAAATTACAAATAAATAACAAATCTAAAAAATCCAAAAAGAATAAAAAACAACAAAGTAACGCTGTACTCACGTTTATCATTAAGAAAAGAAATTATATTTAAATGATTCTGTCTATAAAAATATTATTCATTAGTAGTTAAAAATTAAAACATTCGACAAAATCATGATCGACAGAATGATTTCAGAAAAAAACTGAATTATATTAACAAAAGAATTTGTGTTTGAAATTAAATTGTTCTGCTGTCAATCATTCTGCAAAATCATGTACAGCAAAATGATTTCAGAAAAAAACACATCAAATTTCTAGTACAATTTTATTAAAAGTTTTGGAGAATAAAAATTATGAAAACTAAAATATTATTACTTCTATTAATAATCATGTCAATATCGGTATTCGCTAATCAGAAAATTTATACCGTTAAAGGTATCCCCGAATTCGATAAATCTACCGCGGCATGGGCTCTACAAAAATTTAAATATCCAAATGCAGAAGTAGTTTTTATGGATAGAACAAATATGCCGAAAAACGCTGTTTCTTTTGATTTTCCAGGCGCTTTAATCGAAAGAACGGGAAATCAAACAGCTTTTGAAACAGTAATCCGTCATCTTAAATTGAAAGACGAAGCATTAAATAAAATGATTCCGATTCTCCGCGATATAGAAATTAATAAATGGGGTGAAAAGAGAACTCTCGAAGCGCCGGGATTAATTGTAATTCACAATGGCTTTGTTTTCAGCGGAAAAAATGAACAGGAAGTTATGGAAGCCGATTGGATAGTAATAGAAGCGCTATACAATTATTTTAAGAAAACGGGGAAGTAAATTAACCTAATTAACCTAATTTCTAATTGACCTAATCAAACCCCAAAATACAATAAAAAGAAATAAACAAAATAATTAAAAAAAGTGAGTAGTCAAGTAGTGAGTGGTTTGTCCGACTTTTGACCTTTAGACCTTGAACGTGAGTAAAGCGTTACTTCGTTAGGACTCTCGACTAATAAATTAACTTAGAGTCTTAGAGTCTTAGTGGCAATAATAAAAAATAAAACATTATGAAATTAATTAATTTTATTTTATTCGTGGTTGTTTTTTTCGCGTTAACAGCTTGTGAAAAGAAAATTGAAAATAAAAGTTTGGTGATCTACTGTTCAATCGATGAAATATGGTCGGCTCCCCTCTTTAAAAAGTTCACCGATAAAACCGGCATAATAGTAAAACCGGTTTATGATTCCGAAGCAAATAAAAGTGTTGGACTCGCTAACAGAATTATTGCTGAGAAAAACAATCCTATTGCTGATATTTACTGGAGTGGTGAACCACTTCAAATTGAAAGGCTTGCGCTATCAGGGGTATTAAAGCCATATTTGGAAGCAGGAATAAAGTTACCTGAATATTTTTCATCATGGAACAATATTTTTTGGTTTCCAAATTCTTTTCGGCAAAGGGTTTTTGTAATCAATACCAATATTATAAAGAACTCGAAAATTCATCCTGTTTCAGTTTTTGATTTAACAAACAAGATTTATTATGGAAAGATGGCGATGGCAAATCCTAATTTCGGTTCAACATTGTTTCATTTTGTTTCTTTATATACAAAATTAGGTGAAAAAGATTTTTTGGCGTTTATGGCAAACATTCGAAATAACAAAGTGAAAGTTTATGCCGGGAATTCTCAAGTAGCACTCCAAACTGTAAATGGTAATTCAGCAATTGGATTAACAGATAATGACGATGCGCAACGGGAGATAAAAAAAGGCGCTCCAATAGTTATGAAAGGCTGTGGAGATTATTTCCCATCGGGAATAGGCATAATAAATAAGAAAGAAATTAAAAATGAACAATTAAAACAATTCGTCAATTTTATAATCAGCGATGAAGTTCAATCGGAACTGCATTTAAAAGTACCTTATAATTATAAAGTCCGTCAGGTGATGGAAAACAAATTGTATGATGATAATTCTGCAGAGTCATCTGAGAATATGAAAGAGTTTATAGGAGCTTTGAGGAATCCGTGATCTATAAGAAGGTGTCAGGTGTCAGGTGTCAGATGTCAGGTGTCACAAACTCCCCTCCAAATCCCCTCTTGAGAGGGGTGGCGCAACGCGCCGGGGTGTGTTAAAGAGGGTGCCCAAAGGGCGGGGTGGTTTAATCCGATAATCCAAATTAAAATCCCCCTCAATCCCCCTTTAAAAAAGGGGGACTAAATCCAGTAATCCCCTATTCGGCGAATGGGACGTAACGAATGAGAAAATTTTATTTGCAAAATCATTAACTAAAATATTCAAACAAATGAAACCTATTCAAAACATATTTTACTTTATCTTATTGGGAGCATGTATGTTATTGCTGCCTATAGTTGCATCTGCAAAAGAACCAATTAAAGAATTAACATCACTTACCGAAATCCTACGAATCCCACATCCGGCGAATCGGATTAAAGGTCTTGAAGAGTGGAAACAAAAACCATCGCAAAATGAATTCGAAATTCTAAACGAACTTGTTGAAACAAATGATTGGATGTTACACCATACTGCAACAAAGATTCTTCGCAGATGGGGTCAAATTACAAATACAGTTTTGCCTGAAGTAGAAAGTGCGGAAAAGATTTTTGAGAAAATGTGGTGTGGAAAAACACCTTCCGACCAATATGATAAATTAATACCCGAAATAGTTTCGCTTGGGAATAATATAATTCCGTTGTTAATTGATATGTTAGATTATAATCAATATTATGATAGACTTCGCAAAAGAATAGCTATCAAAACGCTTTCACAATTAAAAGACAAAAGAACTGTTCCGGCATTAAAGAAAGCTGTCACTCATGAAAAGCATAATAGCAATAATTTTATAGCACAAGAACTTTACGCACTTCTGACATACGATCCGAGTGATGAAATGGTTGAATATGTAGCAAATATAATTGCGGCAAAACCACATCAACAAGATGATATCATTCTTTTTCTGACAAGACAAGATTTGCCAAACCAAATGAAAATATGTTCTTATTACACATTATACGATAATGGCGGCAAACGTGGTGTTATTAAATCTCTCGGTAATATTGATGACAAGGATGCCTTTGAAATGTTATCACGAATTATTTTAGAATTTCCTGACAGAAATGGTAATTTTACTTGTGCCACCCGTGTTCTTGGTGAGATGAAAAGCGGCAACGCTTGTCCATTATTTTTGGACCTTGTGAAAAAATCACCTGCCCGGAACAGCGATAATATGATTTTTACTCTCGGAAAGAAACGATACCAACCTGCAATCCCAACATTAGAAAAAATAATTGCAAATACAGAAAATAAACGAAGTAAGATTTTAGCAGCTGGTGCATTGTGCCGATTAGGAGTAAACTATGACAAACACGCTGCCATAGTGTGCGAAGGGTTGGATAAAGAAATGCAATCATATACGGCATACCGGGTTGTTGGATGGCTGAATGATGATAAAACAGCAAAGTCAGTTGCCGCACAACTTGGGAGTACAAAACCGGAAGAAAGAACAGGTGCTTTGGCTATAGAAGCATTAGGTAAAATGGGTAACGATAGTGTATTAACAGCATTGAAAAATTCTTTGGTTAAGGTGTCTGTTCAAAATTTCGAGGATGTTGGTAAAGCAATAATTGCAATTGGTCAAAGTAATAATAATGAGGCAATAATATCCGATGGACAAGAAATCGAGAATCTCGGAAAGTATCTTCAACGCATTAAAATGTCGTGCCAAAAAGTACAAATCGGGATTAATCCCAAGTTAAAACAAAAGTTAAAAGAAAATAAAATTGAAAAAGAGCAAGGTGCCAAATGGTTAAAAAAGCATCCCGAAGTATGGGACAATATACTATCACAATTTAAAAACGATAAATCTCTTGATGGCTTTGAAATATTACGATTATTACCTCTTCTTGAAATATCGTGGGATGAACGAACAATACCTTATCTTAAACAAATTATCGCCACCAATACCACTCGTGTAAGTCATCATAAAGGCGACAATATTATTCCGCATTATCACATTCGCAGTAGAATTGCAGCTTTTCTTATTAAAAAAACCGGAAAAGAACATACTTATATTGATGTAGATGGCTGTAAAAAAACAGGTGGTTCATCCCCATAACATATACCCCGGCATACGCGGGGCACGGCGCTAATCTCGCTAAGCCCGCCTAACGAAGGAACATGTAATCATGGTCAAGAAATCAAAATATAAAGAAAAAATTATTAAGTAATAAAATTTGTATTATTCGTGTTAATTTGTGTCCATTCGTGGTTAAAAAAAGTTTTAGAGTATTCGTGGTTAAAAAAACCGGAAGTAAATATTGATGAAAAGAATATTTTTTTATATAATATTATTAAGCTTTAATATCCATGCTTCGTGGCTTCTTTTCGACAGCCCGGACTGTCCGCATTGCGAAGAACTGCTCAAGACTTTAGATAGCAGATATACAAATCAAATCGAAATTTTTGATTTGGGAATCCCGTCAAATTATCAGCGTTTTTTGCTTGAAGCACAATCACGAGGAGAAATAAATGCCTGGCCGGGAAAAATGCCTGTGCTGATGACCGATTCGCATATCTTGCGCGGTCAAAAAACTATACTTAATTTTCTTTCTGCAGATTCGAATTATAAGCAAAAAGGTGTTGAGCCTGCAAAAGAAAAAATTTCATTGTATGAAAATCCGGCTTACGGAACCGAATTAAAAATGTTTTTAGTCGGATTGGTGGATGGAATAAACCCTTGCGCGTTCGCTTTAATGATTTTTGTTTGCGCGGCTCTTAGACTTGCAGGCCGACGTAACCAATCGCTTTTATGGGGCGCAATAGTTTTTGTCATCGCTGTAGCCATTACGTATCTTGCTTTGGGCTGGGGATTACTTCACAGTCTTCGATTATTTATGACAACACCATCGGTGCGTACAATAGTTTACGCTTTATTTGGATTGTTCACTTTGATTGCGGCAGTATTCGCGATAATTAATATCATTAAAAACCGGATTACTATTGGTGTTCCTGAAAAATGGCGTAGATGGCTGCAGCGCGGTTTTCGAAAAAATGTACGATTTGGTACCGGCTTATTTGTTATTGCAATTGTTGGTGTGGTCGCGGCAGGTGTTGAATCGGTTTGCACGGGACAGGTATATCTTCCGGCTCTTTTAATGCTTGAGCGTGAACAAGGCCGTACGATGGCGGCTTTTTTAAGTCTTATTCTTTATAATTTAGGATTTATTCTTCCGTTAGTTTTAGTTGCAATTGGTGCAGTACTAGGTCTTAAAGCCGCACAATTAGAACGTTGGGGAACCAGGCAAATGAGATGGGCAAACGGGATTTTGTGTGCATTGTTTTTAGCATTCTCCGCGCTGCTGTTTATATGGAGTTTTCAGGAATATTCGAGGATACAACCAAACGTGACCGACCATGTAAGAATTAATGATAATAAAACAGTTAGTTTATCACAATCGAACGCGGAACTTTTTATAACAAGCAAACTTGGATTTCTTAAAAATTCTCCAATCCTTTGTCAAACAGAAACCGGTGATCTTTATTGGTTTTTTAAAGATATTGGCATAACAGTTGATTTCTGGAAACCCGGGTTTGTGACATGTCCGGCAGATAAAGAATATCCTGTTACCGAACTTATAATTTTAGAAGATACAGCGGATAAATATAAAAATATAAACGGTGAAATATTAAAAAGCAGGCATAGCGAATATGTTGGAGCGATAGCGTGGTGGATTTCCTGGCAGCAAAAAAACGGTGATGCATTCTATAAAAGCATACCTCATGATAATCTTTATGAACTGATAGATAAAGCATGCGGGAGCTGTGGTGAGGCAACAGGATTCCGACTAATAACCAGCCGTTTTGGATTTAATTCACGCGCATCATCTAAAAGCATCAATTTGCTTGAAGAAAATTTACTTCCCTCAGTTGTAACGTGGAACAACGATGATCAACCTCATGCAGCAGTAATATTAAAAAATCTTGGAAAAGATATTTGGCTGCAGGTACGTTTTTTAGAGAACAGCAAGCCGATTTTTTTGAAGGCACATCTTCCCCGGTCAGCAAAGATCTGGACATTAGAAATGGAGAATCAGGAAAAAATGTGAAGCGAAGATTTTAATACAATAATTGCCCACGGAACATTGGGAATCCGGCGTATGCCCGGACGCGGAATTACACGGAAAAATAGATTTTAATTAAATCATGTTTTAAATTTAAATTTGCAAAATGATTTACAGCAGAATAATTTAACACTTATCATTTAATCCAATATCCAAATGAAGAACACACCCCACCCTATCGGGCCCCCCTTCCCGATGCTTCGACCGGGACATTCTGCTCAAGAGGGGAATTAAATCCATCAATCCATCCAACGAAGTAACATGTACTCATGTTCATCCATCCCCGGCATTCGCCGGGCGCTTCGCGAATCCATCAATCCATCAATCCATAAGCTGGAACCCAGCATACGCAGGTCAAGAGCTTATGTTACTCTACCGGTTCAGGAGTTACTACACCTGATTCAGTATGATAGTAAGTAGAATTGTTCGGGTTTTTAACTTTGATTTTCGGTTCACCCACCTTCTTGCCTTTGATGTAATTGCTTCCCGCAATGTCTACATCACTCATTGTTTTAGTTTTAATGAGTTTGAATCCTGCCTGCGCGGGTACGGTGGTGTAGTCTGCTCCCTCCGGCAAACCGACTACAATTTTAGAATTTTTGATTTCACCTTTTCCTCCGGTGCCGATTTTTTTCACGGCCAAGGCATTACCTGTACCATTAACAATAATTATTGAATTATCGATATCATTTTTAGTACTAATGGAGATATTATCGCCGTTATGAACGATTATTTTTGCGTTAATAATATCAGCGGCGCTAAGTTTTTGAAATCCATTTGAAACAACAATGGTTCCAATAATTGTCCCCTTGCTAACGCTAATGACTTTTGCGTAATTGATGTAAAGGTTGTTTAGAGTTGCACCGCCTATTTTAATTGAACCGATAGAGAATTGTTCAGCAAAGATATTTGCAACACTTGCGGCGATGCTAAGTCCTTTGGTATCATTATCGATATGGACTTCCTGCAGTTCGAAAGAGCCGTCAGCACTAGGAGCTTTTTTATTATATTTAACTTTGAACACTAATTTACCTTTATCGTAAGTATTAGAAATAATCAAGCGTTGACCATCAAATATAACTATAGAGTCATTTTTCTTAATACCGTTATACTTAATATCAATAATATCTTCATCGGCATCTTCAAATCGGAGCGGTTTTTTAGTTGTAATCGCCTTAACGCCTTCCACAACAGTAACGTTCATATTTTGAGTTACCGAAACCGATGTATTTTTAGCTATAAATGGAACATCCCAATTTTGTCCCGCGGTATCAAAGTCAGGGATCAATGAGAAGATATATCTATTTGTATCCAAGTAATGAACACCAACTATTTCAGAATTATCATAAGAAACATCATCAGCGTTATTGACTTTCAAAGTAACAAAAAGGATCTGGTGTTCACGAACAGTTTGCGGAGCGATCGGGTCAATAGACGGACTAATAAAAACAGTCAATGCACGTGTTTCAGATTTACTTATTATATCGTAAACATTTGTAGCGTAAACAAACCAGGTATAATTACCGGGAGACAGCGGAACAGAATAACTGTCTGTGGCGGCATAAACACCTCCCGGGCTTATAGAAATGTATTGAGGGGAGTAAACATCCGCTTGCGCATTCCATGAGAAATTAACTGTTCCTTCAACAACAGAAGCATTATTAGCCGGAGCAGCAAGGAAGATATTAGTATTCGGAGTTGAGACAGCCGAATAATAAATATCATCAGAAACAATAGGCGACAACTTGCCGACCGGGTCTCTGAATCTGGCATAAACGGTATACATACCCGCGCCATTATTTGGAAGGTTCCAGGTTCTGGAAGATATATTAGACTGCCATGAGCCGTCAGAGAAGTCAGATTTATTAGCAATAATCATTTCTAAAGGACTGATATCATCTGCACTAAGAGTAAGAGTTACAGAAGCAAGAGCAGTAGTTCCCGCACCATTATTTATAATGATCAAAGCATTTGAAGGAGCAATAGTATCAAGAATATAAGTAGTAGCGACGGCCGACGTTTGTCCTGCGGAATCTTTAAAAACGCCTGTGATTTCTTTTTCGCCATTTACCCATGTAGAAGTATAATAATAAGTGCTCCAAGAACTATATGTAGACCATCCTGAAATAGGAGAGCCGTCATTAAAGTCTGCTTTAACCGTCATAGGAGTAATATCTTCGCCTGAAAATTTAACTGAAACAATATTGCTGTTAGTATAATAGCTATTATTATTCACAGTTATAGAAATATTAGTTGGAGGGTTAAAATCCTGAATAGAACTGTTTGTAACAGAAACTCCACGCTGGCCCATAACATTTGTAGCGAGTATAAGGTAATAAAATTTAGTAGTTTCAATAAGCGAAGTAAACGTATAATTAGTTTCGGAAATAAAAGCAGACTGTTGAAATATATTAGTGAAATAAGGATCAAAAGCGCAGTAAGCCTTATAAAATTCCGCATCGGTAACTGAAGGCCAGTTAAGAGACAGAGACGATCCCGGAGAGTAAGCAGGGAGGATGTTAACTTCAGGTGGTGGTAATTTATCTGTAATAATGTAAACATTAGCGGAGTCCCAGACAGTATTTATCACCCCGCCGGTACTATCGGTAGTTTTTTTAAATCCAAACATAAGTGAATTAGTACCGATTTCATCCGCATTAAAGAAAGCAGTAAACAGGCGTGAGTTAGTAGAAAAAGAAGTTCCTGAAGTCGAAGGTAAGTTTTGCGATAATCCCCACACTACTCTTCCCTGAACACCATCTTCAAGAGCCGAGCAATATTTTTTAGGATTTGGAAAGATAGACGAGAAATCCCAAACCGGTTGGATGCCGTTAGTAATATTTCCATCAGAATCCTGAACTGCAAGATATTGCGACTCATAAACTAAATCAGCAGAAATTGAATATATATTTTCATTTGCCTGCACGAAAACAGGAATTTTCAATTGATGATTTAGCAGCACACGATAATTGTTCGTGGAAAAGGAAACTGTGGCCGCCTGCGCAGATATGGCGGTCACCCAAGCTGTAATAATGAATGTAAGAGTTTTCATTTTTTTATTTTTTTTTATTAGTCGAATAGGACGAATAAGACATATAGGACATATAAATTAAAAAGTTACATTAAAAGATTTTGAGTTAATTTGTTCAATAGAAGTACAAACCATAAGAGTAAAGATATGGTTACCTTTAGAAAGATTTTTAGTTGAAACTTTCCAATTATATGGTGAAACACCATTCTCGATTTCACCGTATCTTTTCCCATCTATGTAAAGGACATATTCGTAAGGAATATCGCCAAGTTCATCAAGTGTTTTATCAGAAACATTAATATCCAAATCAACAGAATCATTATTTACTATTGCGGAAGTCGTATCAGAAACCGATACGGAAAATTCGGGTACAAAGGCGTGAATCTGCCGTAATAATTCCGGTGCGGTAGTCTGAGTGATTTGAGTATTTTTCACATTACTTTTAATATAAAGAGCATTAATTTCTACAGGAATATATCTTACATCAATTACATAGTTTGCAAGCTGATCAACTTTAAGCACACGATCATTATCCCATCCATCCCAATTAACTGAATATGAACCCGGTTGAGTAAGTTCCCAGTTGGAAATAATTTTATACAAAGGACCGTTGTTAATACCAACGCGAATAGAAACGAGACCGGCTTCATCTAAAGCATAAGATATTTTTTTACCCGCTCCCGGCAGATCGGAAACAGTAAATGGAGCTGAGATCATTTTAGCGGTTCTGGTTTCTATTTTTTCAGTAATTATTTCGCCGTTCAGCTGACTAAGAGCAGTAATAACCGGGGTATAAAATCCTTCCGGAATATTTCCGGGAGTTTTCCATGGAATTGCAAATTGGCCTGCCGGATACAAAGCATTTTTGACGATAGAAGTCACGGAATTCCCTGCCAGGTCTTTTAGAACGACCGATAGCATGGCTTTTGAAGACAATTTGAACATAATTCTTGACACATCGCCTGCGTTAATATTTTCCGGAGAGACTCTAAGGTTTTGGATATCGATAGCCTGAGCAGCGGCAGTGAAAAGAGTTATAATAAATAATAAGCGTTTCATTTTTCGACCTTTTTAGATTTATTAATTTTTTTAGAATCTTTTTTTTCTAAAGAAAGCACCTGTCCTTTAACAGGAACAGTAATTTGCTTTGAGTAAGGATGGTCCGTATTAATAATAATTTCCGTATCAATAAGTCCCGGAATAATCTTGCCGTCAAGAATAGCCCAGAGGACATTAACGGTAGTGTTAGTTTGTGGAAGAATTTTTCTTTTAAGAGCGTTTTTATTTTTGCCTTTAATTTGCGAACCGATAATTTTCCACGGTGTGTCAGTTCTGCTTTTCAAAACGATTTCTTTGCCAACAATTTCCCCCGGTTTTGAAATGACGCCAAAATCAATAGTTGTCGGCACGGCATAGATATCCGGAATGATTTTAATTTCCCGGATATGGAGGAGAAGTTTGCCCTGGGATGAGATCTTCTGCTTTTTCCTGAGATTCGATGCCCGTGGTCCGAGGTCCGTGGTCCGTGGTTTGTGATCGGTGTGGGAGATTTGGCTTACTGAGACATTCAGCCAAGCATCTGTATTTACGATTATTGGTTTTTCGACATAAAGATCAATTGCGTTATTTTCCGGATTATATTCAGCATTAATAAAGTCGGTATTTGAATTAATGGAATCGATTTTGATGTTTTTATTTTTCATTTTCAGAGCGAAGCTGCCGATTTTGCCTTTAAAGCCTTCAGGAATAATGCAAGCCATATTTTCCGGTTCAGTGACAACATCACTTTTAATATCAGCCTTAACCTTAACAATCTGAACAGCCGGGACGAGTTTATTGAAGTAAAAATAAACCGGCAATACTTTTGATTTAGTATAAAATTTACTCTCCATTTTAAATTTAATATTCAGAACATCGTTTGGAGCTAGTTTAACATTTGTGGCTTCACATTTTTTATTATTTTTAGAATAAGAGATAAATTCCAGGCATTTGCAATCAAAACTGCAACTGCGGAAGATGATTTCTTTTTCAGTTGAATTAGTGACCGCCAAAGAAAAATCTATGGAGTCGGGATGTTGAAGCTGAATTGAAACATTTCGCGACAAAAGCCGTGTGAAATTATTTCCGGCATTAGCCATAGAAACAATTCCAATGAGGAACGTCACAGTTATTATAAGATTTTTATAACGCATAATTATTCATAAATTATTTAAAAAGATTTTTTCCAGACATCTATGCATCCTGCATCACCGCTGTCATAAAGAACTACTTTTGCATTAATATCAGGCAACCACCGAATTTTAACAGAGAATTGCAAATAAATGCTAACCTGAGCACATAAAGTGAGTTTAGCTTCAAAGCCGGTACCGCCATTTTCGACACAAAATTTTACAGATCCTTTCAATGAGCCTTCAACTTTAGCCTCAAATCCACTTCCGGGATCATCATTACATAAACCCAGGCATGCAAAACCGGTAACTGAACCTTCTATGCAACCTCCACCTGTAAAAGATTCGTAACATTTATCATGTCCAACCGAAACCGATCCACTGATTTCAATATCAAGTTTAAAAGAAACGCCAATAGTGACGCCAATAATAGGGATTTTGTATCCGAGGGAAGGGACAGGTATGTAGCCGGTAGAAACAGAAGCGCCGACTTTTAATTCGTATTTAATTCTGGGAAGTTTTTCCCCTTCATGTTTAGAGTCTTTTTTACAACAGCTTTTACATAGTTCGGAAGAGAACTCAACAAATCCTTTAACAGGTTTATCAATTAATTTTCTGAGCAGATAATTTCTTTTAGCATCCCATTCAACTTTAGTAGAATGTTTTACGCACTCACTACTTACCTCAACGTCAAGTCCGAGCGGGTCAACAAAATTAACAGGATTAGCATAAACATAAAGATAAAGATTAAGAGTATCAACAGTGCCAGCCGGATCACGAGTTAAAAAGCGTTTAAGAGTAGGCGAATAATATCTTGCGCGATAATAATAAATTCCGGCTTCCGGTATCCATCGCCGGCTTGTATATAAATGAGAATTATCTACAACAGTTCCAGAGCGTGCATTTCCTGCCGGATCAGTAATAGTTACTTCACCATAAGCAGAATAAGAATAACGTTCGACAATGCTGCCGGATTCATCAGAGACAGCGACAACATTTTGATTACCATCAGAATGGAGGTAATAAGTATGACTATCTTTGATATAAGCAACGAATGAATCAACACCCGCGCTATAAACATAAGATTTATCAAGAGTAGATTTATTGTTAACGTATTCTTCAATAATATTCATTTCATCATAGATGAAATATCGATTTGTGCTGCCGGTAATTGACATAACAAGTCGTCCGGCACCGTCATAAACATTAGAGAGAACAGTAATGCTTCCATTATTAACACTAACGAGTTGGTTTTCGTAATTATATGAATAAGTAAAAGTATTGTCGTTAGTAAGGCAGCCGCGTTTGTTATAAGCCAGAGGAGTTCCGGCTATAGATGTAATCTGGTTTAAATCGTTATGGTTACGCAATTGCGAAGAGCCGCCTGTAACAAGATTAGTAATGTTAGCAAGTTTATCAAGCTGATAACTTCTGTTAAAGTTCGTATAAAGCATCTGTTGATTAACAACAAGGCCTTTCTGAAAAGCAGTAAGGCGCTGTGCGTTATCATAAGAATAGACGAATGAGTTAGAGGTCATAACGCCATCAACTGCGGAATAAATATGGTCAATTTTATCGCGTTTATATTTAATATCGGTGCCGGTAACGGTGCCGTTTTTATAAACAAGATTTGTAAGTTCACCATTAGCGCCGATAGAGGGAGAAATAACCCATCCGTTTCCATTGGAAGCAAATTGAACGATCTGATTGTCAAAAATAACAGAAGTGTAAAAATTAACGTCATCCGAGACGTTTACAACACGTCTTCTTGCGTCAAGAGTTCTGACAATTTTCCGTCCTGAAGGATAAGTGACAGTAGAAAGATCAGAAGTAGGGCTATGATAATACTCAACATTAAAGCCATCCTGATTTACATTAACGATTCTGCCGACAGAATTATAAGAGAAAGTTGAATAGCTTGCGGAATTGCTAACGCTAAGTTTTTGATTAAGTTTGTTATAAGTAACAAAGTTGTCATTATCTCCTGGATAATCAATTTTAGTTTTTCTATTTAAAGTATCATATTCAAATAAAGTGATATTGCCGTCTTCTCCTTGTCGCCATACGGCATTATTATCAGCGTCATATTTAAATTCCTGGTATGATCCATCATTCCAGATCAGTTTCGTAAGCCGTGCAGCGTCATCGAATTGATAAGATATAGCATCGCCTTTGGCATCGATTTTTTGAGTAAGCAAACCGATTTTATCATAAACATTACTTTCAGCGAGAGTGCCGTTGCCGTCATATTTTGCAACGAGTCTGTCATAGGGATCATAATAGAAAGTATTAGTTTGGTTTTTACGGTTAATTAAATAACGAAGAATGTTTCCGCCGGGATAATAAACTAATTTTTTAACATTTGTGTAGCCGTCATAAGCGGCAACGATTCTTCCAAAAGCATCATACTCGAATTTTTGAGTAATATCGCCCTGTTTAGTTTTTTGGGTAATTAATCCGGAGGAATTGTATTCATTAATTTCGAGCACACCGATATCATCGGAAATTTGCAAAATTTTATTAAATGGGCTATAAGTTTTGGTAACAGTATTTCCGTTAGGGAAATTTTCTTTATAAAGATTTCCGTTATCATCATACTGGAAGGTTTTTGTAATGTTTTCGGGGGTAGTAGCTGAAATTTTTCTATTTGCCAGATCATAAGTGTAAGAATTCGTATAGCCCAGCGCGTTGATAATCGCGACATTTCTTCCCCGGTCATCATACACATAAGAAGTGACAACATCATCGCTGTCGGGATTTTTTGAAGTATCTCCGATTTTAATGATAGTTTTCAAAGTTTTACCGCGCCAGTCATATTCCGTATAAGTGTAATTACCCAAGCCGTCAATCATAACAGTTTGTCTGCCATAAACATCATATTCGAACTGATTGGTAATATTTTCCGGAAGAATGGTCATAGAATTATTACCATCATCACCGTAGAAAAACTTTTTAGAATTTCCATTGGCATCAGTTTCCTGAAGAATATTTCCGTAACTATCATATTTGAAAGAGTTGGATACGCCTCCGGGTCCAACTGAAAGAGTAATAAGATTATCAGCATTATAAGAGAAGGAAAGTTCACCGCTGTTTCTTTTTCGTTTTGTTAAAGTATTGTTATTATCATCATAAGTAAAAGATTCATAACTTCCATCGGAGTAATCTTTCCTTGACACGCGATTCAAATCATCATATGAATAAACAACAACCGCGCCCATAAAATTAGTTTCAGTAATAATTCGGGAATATTGGTCATATGCCAAAGAATGAACCGCTCCAAGGGGGTTAACTTCAGCGGTAAGCCTATCTAAAGAGTCATAAAAATTAGAGCTGACATTACCATTGGGGTCTTTAGCAGCGATGATATTATTATTTCCGTCGTAATAGAGATAAGAGTTATCCCCTTCACCGTTTATTTTCCTATACACCCGATAAAGTTTATCATAATATTTTTGCCATATTGTGCCTGTGATATCATAGCTTTTTGTAATATTACCTGAATAACCTCTTGTGAAGAAATTAGTGTATGAATTTTTTATTTCAGTAGTAATTCTCCCCTGATTACCGTAAACATGAATATTAGTAATCCCAGGCGAGAAAATTTTGTATCGTTGAGCAGAGCTGTTATATTCATAAGTTTCCCAGTATCCCCAATTATCGCTTTTGCCGGAAAGTCTTCCCCATAAATCATAAGAATTTGAAGTAATATTACCGTTGCAGGATTTCACGACAGTCATTTGCCCATTCAAATTATATAAAATTTCATTAGTGCAGCCATTAGACAAGAACTCCTTAATACGATGACCGACATTATCATAAACATAAGTGCTTAAATTGCCGTTAAAATCAGTTTCAGTAAGAACATTTCCACGGACATCATAAGTATAATTACGTGTGCGCGAAAGAGTTTTTGTAATACCTTCCTGTGTTTCCGAAGCGATATTACCATCAACATCATAAGTATACGACAAAGTTAATCCATTCTGCAATTCATGAGTCAGGAGTTGTCCGTCAGTATTATATGTAAAAGTTTCATCATTACCGGTCGGATAATTAATTTGTGCAAGTAAGCCGTCAGTGTATGTTCGCTCGGTACGATTGCTCAAAGGGTCAGTGTAAGCGATCAGCCGCCGGTCAGCATATTCGTATAAGTAAACGTATCCTTCCGCGTCGATTTTCTTAACAAGGTCTCCATTTAAATCATAATAATAATAGGTGGTATATCCGTTGGCATCAGTTCGGCTTGTTGTTCGACCTTCAGCATCGAAAGTATAATTTATAGTACGTCCATTGCTAAATTTAATTTGAGTAACTAAGCCGTCATCATTGTAGTAATATGTTTTCCATCTCCCGTCAGCCAGGGTTTCTTTTGTCCATTTTTCAGGTGAGATGCTATAAGTCAAAGTAATTGTATCACCAAATTCTGTATATTTTGTAACACGATTAATAGAATCATATTCGATTTGCACAGTAATCTGGTTTTCAGGATTAATAATAGCAACAAGGCGATGAATAGTATCGTAGACATATTTATTTGTAGCATTATTAGGTGCGATAACATCAGTTAAGTTATCATTATTATCATAAAAGTAGCGATAAATTTCTCCTCCCGGGACAGTAATATCCGAGATTTTGCCATCAGAGTTGTAGTTATAGAAAAGAGACTTTCCGCTTGCATCACTGTCTCTTATT
>JAOZNZ010000081.1 GCA_029933535.1 bacterium
CGGATTAATTTCATCCGGTTCGCCTTCTCCTTTAGTTCTGAAAATTACGTGACCGTTTTTCCAAAAATCAACCGGATAGAGAATATTATCGCCCTGGGTTTTCCCGCGTTTTTTCAAAGCGTTGAATAATGCTTTATAATCTATGGTAGGACCTAAGGAGCTTCTTATAGGAGGGCCATTATATTTCACCTTAACATTTTCACCAACTTTTGAGATTTCAATTGGTTTCATTGGGTATTTTGCAACCGGCTCATTACCGGATTTATCTTCAGGATCAAGAGTAGCACCGATCACACCGGTATATTTTAAATCAAGATTATTACCGCTTCCTGTAGGGACAGGATTAATGAGATGAGGTTCAAGCATATGACTTGCGTCATTTGCCATAATTTCGCTGAAACAAATCGCCTCCACGCCGTACCCGCCGGCAAAGGTACTTATAACGTGATTTTCATCTTTAAAATCGGCAATATTGCATGCAAAACTTGATAGTTCCGCGCCCATTTTTTTATTTTGGCCATAACGTATAGTTTGCGCGATGTGTCTTACAGTCGCGCTGTTAATATTTACGCGTTTGTTTTCTTCGATGGAAGAAATATCTTTGCTGTTCGACCTGGTGGTAAAAATTTTTGAAAGGTTTTTAATTCCCGGATATTTTCCTCCCGGCGAAAGTGGTTTAAGAAAATCCGCAACTTCAGAAAGGGAAATGATAGCTCTGTCATCGCCTTTAGGATAAAGCGGGTTGAATTCTGATGGTTCGTCAATCCCTTCGCCGACCTCGTCAATTACTCCATTAAAATTGTTGTCTATGCCGTCATTCTCAAGAAGAATATTGTTGTTGTTATCATCAACGTGTCTGAGTCCCGGCAGTTTATTTGGACCGTATTGATAAGCGAGGATTTTTTTTATTATTTTTGGATTTGCAAGCGAAAAGAGCGGATTTTTTCGAGGGTTGATTTTATTTTCTTTTGAGTTTAAAACAACGTGCTGAGCAAGTTTTGGAAGAAAATTTACATTCAATTTTCCAGATTCGTCAGTAATTTTGAATTTGTATCTGCCTATAGGATTTCCACTTTCATCTTTGACTATATGCCATGAATTCCCGACTTTAAAATCTAGAATTAAAGGGTCGGTTTCGGCAGAATCACAAAGCAAACCCTCGTCTGAAATATCTTGCTGAAGTAAAGAAATGGCATGCTGTAAGCCGGACTCTACTAACAACTTTGCGCGAAAAGCATCGATACCTGACTGACTTGCTTTGCTATGCACAGAAGTTAAAGTAACAAAAGTTGCGGCGAGAATAGCAAGGACAGTCAACACAGCGAGAACAGCAACGAGAGCAATGCCGGAAAGTTTTAGATTCGCGCGAGCGCCCCGCGCTATGAAATAACACGCAAAAGTGTGGTCATACCTGGGTTTTATTTTGGATTTTTGATTAATCATTTTCTAAAGGGATAAATTATTAATCCTTTCTTAGTTTAGCAACTATATGTTAAAAAAATGTCCTCTCACAAAAGCAAGAGGACATTTTTTAGTTTTGTCTTTAATTTATGAATTAATTTCGTAAATTTACCTCTTACTTTCTGCGAAATGCGAGAAAGGCAAGAGCGATTCCGCCAATAATCACTCCCGGTTCAGGAATATCAGAAAATGTTGTGCTGTACATATAAACCAAATCAGTAGAGTCCACCGCCGGCGTAAAAGCCAGTTTCATAACACCTTCATCCGTAAATCCGAATCCTGAGATAGTTTCAATAAACGGACCATTTGTAATTGTTTGTTCCTGTTTCCAGTTTCCTGACCGGGTGCTCCATAATCGCAATAAATTCCCGCCTTCTCCTGCACTGCTATGAACGACCCACATACAATCATGCCAGGAATCATAAGCGACAGCTGCACGGTTCCATGTTCCCTGCGGGCTTAGAAGTTGTCTAATCCATGTACCATCTGTATTATAATACAAAGCGGCATAATTAGGATCAGAATTATAATCACGCACTACAATATAAGGTTTATCATTATTATCTAAAGTAAAACCAATTTGTTCGGCAAAAGCATTGCTGTGAGTCAAATCAACGGGAACCTGTTCCCAACCAAACGATCCACTTCCTTTAGATGTTTCTACACCATAATAAAGGCGTTCGTCTTCCCAACCGGGACCTTGAAGAGCTAAATGCCTTTTCCCTTCCGAATCGGTAGCCAACATAAACGGGCGACGCGAATCTGCCGGAAAAGTAGGTGCGAAAGCCGGTGATTCTACTTCAATATAAGTAAAAGAATCGCCGCCAATATTTCCTGTGCATAATTTCCCGGGAGTGCCGCTATTCTGATAATTTTCGTACCATAGAACAGTAGGAGCGTTATCAACCAAAGTCAAAGAATGCCTGCGGTCGTTATCATAAGAAAAGATATTTGAAACTACAACAACAGGTGATATCCACGCATTATTAGTTCTTTGAACGAAAGTAACACCGCCTAAATCATTAAAATCATAACTTAACGAAACTCTTGGTTCATTATCGGAACCAAATCTAATATTAGAAATGTATCCCTGCATATTAGTAGAAATATCAACAGCAGGATTTAAATTGCCAAGCGAAGATTCTTCAACATACCGCGCACCGATAGCTCCCTGGCGGTAAACAAACCCGGCAATACCATTTGGCGCGACATCCATTGATGTCATTCCGGGATAACCGCTAGCTGTATCACCAGCAACCAAAACAGTAGTCCATAAAATTTCTTCTTTAACAGTATATTGAGAAACATCAGAAGTAGTTGACTGGCTGTCCATATTATCGGCTATAATTCTGAAATCAACAACCGTATCTATAGCTTGACTAATTATCGTAGCAGTATATATATCAGGAGTAATGTTTGTTGCCATTGTAAGACTTACATAACTTCCACTGTCAAGACTATACTCAAGAACCGCGTTTGTAATTGTGGAATTCGCGGTAGTAATCTGCGCTTGAATCGTAACATTATCTTTATCGACAGGATCCGGATATGGAAAATATTGAACATTTTTAATATCCGGTGGATAAGGTTTGAAAGTTTCTACATAGCCAAGAAATTGAGTGGGATTAAGCGCTGTATCGCTGATTCTTACTTCATCAATTATGCCATTGACAAAGTCTGCAGGGTTGGCCATCCACATTCCACGGCCAACTGTCCAGGAAGCATCTGTAACTAGTAATCCACCGGAAGATGCCGATGAACTTTCTAATTCATAATCCGCGTCTGCTTCTTCTTTAACATAAAGATAAGCCTGTGTCCCATCGCAAACAGCAGCGATTTTATACCATTCTCCGGTATTATAATCGAAAGAACTCATACAATGTATAAAGGTTGTGTTGGTGTCATAAAACCCAAAATGTATTTTGTGATCGGCACTGCTATCGTTTCTGAATTTGATGTGAAAATCAGGGTCACCAGTGAGACCAGGTCTGCCATCCTTACCAACAGCAACCTGCCAGTTAAAGATATTTATTTTCACCATACATTCAACAGTAAAACTTGAGCTGAAAGGATAAGCATTAATCATATGTCCCATATTTGTTCCAAAAGTTCCTAAATCCTGCCATGGAACAAAATCCAAAGCGAGAAGATTTGTGATGCCTGAAACAGGAACTTCACCAAAAGGAACCTTGTCAGTATAAGTAGGACGCGACGCTTCCGCCCAGGAAGACAAATTATTACTGTTACCGGTTGAATCCAAATACCAGTCATCCTGATCGCCTAAATGTTTTCCTCCACTTGTCCCATTCTCGAACCGCCAGTAAGCGATAGTATCGGCTGATGTTTTGTTATTTGTTAAGAGTAGTAGTGTCAGAAGTACAATTATTGCTAAAATTTTCATTTATCCCCCTTTTTACTAATCATAAAACAGACTTTCATACACAGAAAATTCGGTTGTCAATTTTATTTTTCGTCTACAAAAAACAAAAAAAACTACACCGAATAAGTTGTAATTAAAAGCTCAAAGCGATTGTTAGACATCGATTAGTATCGTTTAATTCAGATATAATATCATTTTCATATTGGTATGTCAAGTGATAAATTAAACAAAATGTGATATAATACTGTTTCTATAAGAAATTTATTAAAAATGTGATGTAAATAATCGTTTCACTTATGCATATAATATGAAAAAATATGTTTTTATAGTTTTTTGGGCATCGGCAGTATGTATAGCATTTCCATCTTCTAATAACATTGCTTCTTTGGAAAGTGAGCTTACAAATTCATCAGGTGATGATAAGATTTTAATACTCAACGAACTCGCGCTTGATTATTCGGAAGAAGATTTCGTAAAAGCATTGGAATATGGTAATCAAGCTTTAAACTTAGTTGTTGCCGATCAAAATAAACTTCTCGAGGCAAGAACCAGGTTAAATCTTGGTAATATTTATTATGAGCATTGCGAATATGAAACCGCGTTAAATCAATTCCAAGAATCATTATCGCTATACAAAAAAAATAATGAAACTAATTTTTTAAATATTAGCTACGCGCTTAACAACATCGCTGTTGTTTATGAAGAACTCGGTTATTATACAAACGCCGTGGCTTGTTACTTGGAAGCGTTAAAAATTGCTCATAAAATAAACGATCTCGATGGAACTGCAACGGCATTTGTAAATCTCGGAAGTTTTTATGACACTATTGGCGTGTATGACAAGGCTCTGGAATATTTAACTAACGCTTTGCAGCTATTCAAAATAGAAAACAACAATGTTGGTATTGCTGCCACGCTGGGTAATTTATCTTCAACCCACCTGAATTTAAAAGATTATAATAAAGCATTGGAATATCAGCTTGAATCTTTAAAACTTGAGAAAGAAAATAATAATAAATCAGGTATGGCAATTTCATATTGCAGTATTGCTGATATTTATTTGGAAACTACAAATTATAATAAAGCGATTGAATACTATAATAAATGTATTGAACTTGCAAAGTCTATTGATAATAAAGATATATTATGCGGAGCACTTGGAGGAACAGGCAAAATATATTTTGAATCAAAACAATATGAACAAGCTTTAAAATTTAATTTGCAAGCGCTTGATATTGCATTGAAAATTGGGAAGAAAGAAACCATGTGCATTTATTATAAAGCTCTTTCAGCAACATACTGCAGCATAGGTGATCATTGTAAAGCGCATGAACTGTTAAAAAAATATGATGAAATAAAAGACACTTTGTTTAGCGAAGCGATGACGAAGCAGATGTTTAAAATGGAAGGAAAGTATAAAAGTGAAAAACAGCGTTATGAAAACGATCTTCTAAAAAGTCGGAATCAATTCCAAAAGCTAAAATTACAACGCTTTCAGGTATATATATTTCTCTCCATCACAGTAATTATAATTCTTATTCTTGCAGTCTCACTTTTACTCAACACGATTAAAAAGCGTAAAATTGCGGAAAATGAACTTTTTAAGAGTAGAAAACAATACAAAACTATTTTTGATAACTCTCCTTTGGGAATTGCTCTTTTTAATAAAGACACAACTCTTATCTCAGCTAATGATAAACTTTTAGATATTTTAGGCGCTACACAAGAAAATATTAAAGGATTTAATCTACTTAAATCAGTCGCCAATAAAAAAATACGCGATACTTTACATAACGCTATGAAAGGTAAACAAAGTGTTTATGAAGATGAATATTTGTCTGTTGCAGGTAATAAACTCGGCCCCGTTAGATGCACGTTTAATTGCATTGAAGATAAATCGGGAGAAATCGCAGGCATCATTTGTATCATGGAAGATATCACCGAACGCATTAATGCCGAAAAAGAAAAACAAAAACTCGAAGATCAACTCGAACGATCACATAAAATGGAAACAATAGGACTCCTTGCCGGCGGTGTTGCACATGATTTGAATAATGTTCTTTCAGGAATCGTAAGTTATCCTGATTTACTCCTGATGGACATTCCTGACAGCAGTCCGCTCAGGCAACCACTTTTGACCATAAAGCAAGCCGGTGAAAGGGCGGCAGCTATTGTTCAAGATTTATTAACGCTGGCAAGGCGCGGAGTTAATACAACGAAAGTATTGAATTTGAATGATGTTATAAATGAGTTCACAAGGTCACCGGAATGCGACGTGTTGAAGTCATACCATCCAAATCTCACTATAAAAAATGAACTGTGCGTTAAACCGGATAATATTAAAGGCTCAGAAATACATTTGAAGAAAATGTTAATGAATCTTGTTACTAATGCCGCGGAAGCTGATGGAGATATAATTGAGATCACCACCCAAAGTATCTGTATTGATAAACCAATAAAAGGTTATGATAATATTAAGGAAGGACATTATGTTGTTCTTACTATATCTGATAACGGCACAGGAATGACACCCAATGATCTTAAAAATATTTTCGAACCGTTTTATACAAAAAAAATAATGGGAAGAAGCGGGACCGGATTGGGTATGTCTGTCGTTTGGAATACCATTCAAGACCATAACGGTAACATTGACATTAACAGCATTGAAGGAAAAGGAACCGAAATAAAAATATATTTTCCTGCGACAAAAGAAAAAATATATGATGAAATTACTGCTTTACCGATTGAGAAATATATGGGTAACGGCGAAACCATTTTAATTATTGACGATATTTATGAACAAAGAGAAATAGCAAAAAATATCCTTGAAAAACTTGGATACTTTGTTAATTCACTCTCGTCAGGTGAAGAAGCTGTTGAATTCGTTAAACACAATCAACCGGATATAATCGTTCTTGATATGATTATGGATGGTGGAATTAACGGATTAGAAACATTTAAAAGAATACTGAAAATCCGGCCCGGACAAAAAGCAATTATTGCAAGTGGTTTCTCGGAAAACCATGACGTGAAAGAAGCGCAGCGACTCGGCGCCGGAAGTTATATCAAGAAGCCATACAGCATTGAGAATATAGGAATGGCTATAAAAAGAGAACTACAGTAATCCGCGCTCAAAAGTGATTTATTTCAATTCGTTTTCAAGTTCATTACATCTGCTGCGTAATTTTTCAAGAACAGATTGGAAGGTTTTATTTGTAGAAAGATTTTTTTCTTCAAAAGGATCTTTTTTAAGATCGTACAATTCTTCAAAAACAGGTTTTACGTCAGGGTATCTGATATATTTCCAGTTTTCACTTCTTACACCAATAGATTTTGGTATCGCAGGATGATCAAATAAATGTTCATAGAAAAAATCTTTTCTCCAATCTTTGTTTTGATTTTTTAAAATAGGAAGTAAACTTCTTCCCTGCATTTCTGTTGGTATCTTTTCTCCTGCCAAATCAAGAATTGTAGGCGCTATGTCAATATTTAACGCTATTTTGTCTGAAAGATTACTTTTATTTGCGTTTTCAATACGCGGATCATAAATTATTAAAGGAACACGAATGGATTCTTCATGAGCGAACCATTTTCCCGCCAGTCCGTGTTCACCAAGGAAAAAGCCATTATCTCCCATAAAAATAATTACGGTATTGTCATCCAACTTCAATTTTTTAAGTTCATCTCTTATTTTTTTTACCGAATCATCTATTCCGGCAATTAATCTGTAATAACCTTTAACGGATTCACTGTACATTTTAGGAGTTGCAAATCTTTTTTCCCATCTTTCGCGTGCTTCAGAAGTTTTTAAAAAGTCCGGCAACGCATCAAAATGTTTTTGAGTAGCGGTCTTCGGAGATGGAATAGAAACGTCTTTATACAGATCTTTATAGACAGGATTGTAAATGAATTGGCGTGGGTCTGAATCCTGAACATGAGGAGCTTTGTAACTTACAGATAAGCAAAAAGGATTTTCTTTTGAACATCCATCCAGAAATTCTATAGATTGTTCTGTAATTAATTCCGTCAGATGTTTATACTCGCCATTTTTATCTTTATTTTCATATACAGGCTGTCCGGGGCCGGGTATTCCATACCATTTATCAAATTCGTTTGTCAGTTCCAGGTTTCCTATACCATACTTTCCAACGAATCCTGTTTTGTAACCGGATTTTTTTAAAATAGCAGGATAAGTCTGTGCAAAAGCTTCCGGGGATAAGTTAGTTCGGAAATCATTGACTTTGTGACGACAGGCATATTGACCGGTCAGAAAACTTGCTCTGCTGACCATACAGATTGAAGTAGTAACAAAAGCATTTTTAAATAAAGTTCCTTTTTCTGCAAGATCATCAATATTAGGTGTTTTAATAATAGGATTGCCCATGCAGCCAAGGGAATCCCATCTTTGATCATCTGTCAGCAGAAAAATAATATTTGGTAATGTTTTATTTGTACTTGATCTATTAGTTTTACAACCGTTTAAAAGCAGGGAAGGTAAAGCAATAGACGCAGTTCCAACGCCAATTGTTTTAATAAAATCCCGTCTGTTTATTTTTTCAGGTTTTACATTCATATTCACACGAATTTTAATTGCATTTAGAACATCCCGTCGACCTTTTGTCGGTGGTTTATAAATTTATATAAATATAAAATATAATTGAAATCCCCCTAACCCACTCCCGAGGGAATACTCGGGATGTTCCACTTTATAAAAGGGGGACTTTAACGCCGCTTTGAGGCTATTCAATGTGTTTGCATTATATCAGCTGCGGGGCGACCCATACGAATAAGGTTTGCCATAGTTTGCATATCCGGGTCTATGTGTTTAAAGAATTTTTTATAACCCGCGCAAAGGTAATTCAAACCGGCATCGCCTTGCTTTGTCATCAAAAACCGTTGTTTTGGACAACCGCCATTACAAACAAACCGCACATTGCATTTCAGGCAGAATTCAGGTAAAGCGTCAAGTTTATCGCTTCCGAATTTTATTTGTTCAGGAGAAAAAATTATTTCTTCAAGAGATTGATTTAGAATATTTCCCCGCTTGTATTTCGGATACATAAAATGGTCGCAGGCATAAACATCACCGTTATGTTCAAGAATCAGCGCGTTGCCGCACTTTGGAGCGAACGAGCAAAGAGAAGGCGGATAACCAACCCACGCCGACAAAGCCACATCAAAAATCTGAACGAATATTTTACCAACATCTTTTTTCACCCATTCATCAAAAATAGAATTTAAGAAATTCCCGTATTGGCGGGGCTGAACACTCCATTTTGTAACTTCAGATGCTTCAGGTTCTTCATCAAGATCAGGTGGAGGAGCAAGATCGATACCGAGTTTTTCAGCTTCTTCATCAGGCACTCTTTCAACGATAGGAATAAACTGCATAAAGTCGATGCCGATAGATTTCAGGAAATTATAAACTTCAAGTGGTTTACTTCCGCTCAATCTGTTTACACAAGACAAGGAATTAAAAGTTACGCCTGCTTTTTTCATTTTTTCAATTGCTCGCAAAACGATATCAGTTGTTGGTTTTCCTTCTCTATCGACTCTGAAAGCGTCATTAATTTCGGGAGGTCCGTCTATGCTTATGCCAATGAGAAAATGATTTTCTGCAAGGAACTCGCACCATTCATCGTCAAGAACAATTCCATTAGTTTGGAACGCGTTAGAAATTTTTCTACCGTCAGAATATTGTTTTTGGAGTTCAACCGCCTTTTTAAAAAAATCAATCCCCATTAATGTGGGTTCGCCGCCCTGCCACGCGAAATTAATTTCTTGAGCGGGATTAGTTTCGATATAATTTTTTACAAAGATTTCAAGAGTTTCATCCGTCATCCGATATTTTTCATTATCTGGAAAGAGGTTTTGTTTCTCAAGATAAAAACAATATTTACAGGCAAGATTGCAGACAGGACCAATCGGTTTTGCCATAATGTGAAAGGGCATTTTCATAATTTTTTTGACACTAATTGCACGAATTTACACGAAAGAATTCTATTAATTTTAAATTCATCACAATGGGATGAATTTCCTCAGCCGTGCCTGCAAGTTATTTTCCCCGGCACGGCATAACCACTTCGATTTCAGCCGGTGCCTGAACTTCGGTCTCAATTCCGCCATCATCTGTTTTTTTATGCGAAACCGTTACAACGCCATAAGGGGTCGGCAGAGAACCTTCTGCCCAATTCAGATCACCAAGCTGCGGATCAATAAGAAGTTTTTTACATC
>JAOZNZ010000603.1 GCA_029933535.1 bacterium
GAATGACTCCGGATGTTTTTGAACGCTGCGTTAATATTCTTACTATTGATTCCAGTGTGTTTACTGTTGAAGTGGAAGCACAAATATTAAAGAAAGCATCTGGCAAACAAAGTTCTGAATCTAATAATATTATGGCCTTTCGAAAAAAACGCTTTACTATTGAACTCGATGAAAGAGCTGATGGATTTTTTAATATAACTGAAAGGGAACGTTATCCTGTAAGATAAAATTCCTTTTTCCATAATACTTATCCTGACCCCGCGTATGCCGGGGTTACCAAAGAGAAGATGGTTCTTTGGTCTTTGATTCTGCGAATTATGGGTGACACTTGTACACCTGACACCTGACACCTGACACCTGACACCTGACACCCAAAAAATATGAAGAAAAATATAATATTATTTTTGTGCACTATCCTTACTTCTGCTGCTTTCAGTCTTACATGCAAGGTTAAAGACCATCTTGGCGCTCCTGCTCTATTTATTAATGATAAGCCGACAGTTCCGTTTATTTTTTACGGCAATCCGGAAAAAATTGACAGCAATTCAAATTTTGTTAATCAGGCTTTATTGGCAAACAAAGCCGGGGTTAACATTTATTCTTTTCGCGTTCCGCTGATTTGGAAAACCACAGGAGCAAATCCTGTTTATTCAACACTTTATGACGTTGTGACAACTGGGAATTATTACGCGCCGCTGGATAAAGTTCTTGATGATGTCATAAAATTAGATCCAAATGCTTTGATAATTCCACGCTTTTATCTTCACCCGCCTATCTGGTGGCTTGAAGAAAATCCCGAAGAAAAAATGCTGTTTAGCGATGGAAGAGCCAACCGGATTTGTATTGCATCAACTAAATGGCGGAATTACGTCAAAAATTCCGTGAAAGAATTTGTTAAGCATTGCGAAAAGAAGTATGGCAATAAAATTATCGGTTATCACCCAACTCTTTTAAATACCGGAGAATGTTTTTACGAAAGATCATGGGAAAATGTTTTCTCAGGCTTTGAAGAACCTTTGAGAATAGGCTTCGCTAATTGGGCTTCCAATAAATATCTTACCGTTAAAAACCTTTGCAGAGAATGGAATGATAATAAAATCACTTTCGATACTATAACTCTTCCAACGGCTAAACAGCGCGCAAATTCTTCTGACGGTTTTTTCAGGGATCCTGTTAAAGATAAATTTGTTATTGATTTCTATGAATACAAAAATTTTCTCGTTGCTGATACAATTGAATTTGTCGCGAAAATTATTAAAGATGAGACTCATAGAAATAAAATTTATGTCGTGTTTTATGGCTATACTTTTGAACTGTCAGCTGTTCATAAAGGCATTCAGGTTACAGGTCATCTCGCAATGAAAAAACTTATTGACTCGCCGGATATTGATGTTATCTGCTCGCCGATAAGTTATTCAAACAGAAGAATTGGCGGTCTTGGCGCGTTTATGTGCGCGGCAGATTCTGTTCGCCGTGCGGGCAAGTTGTGGATTAATGAAGATGACACGCGGACATATTTATGTACTGACCCCCGGCAAAGAGGTTTTGGGGATCTCAAAACTTTACAGGAAAATTTATGGATTTATAACAGACATTTCGCAAGAATTTTTCCAAGAAGAATGGGGACCTGGTATATGGATTTACATGATTTGGGATGGCTGGATTCTGAAGGTATTTGGAAACACATTTCTAAACTTAAATCAGCTTATGAAAGTCAATTGAATGTTACTTCTTCCTGGAATCCTGAAGTGGCTGTTATTATTGATGAAAGAAGCCCGGCATTTCTCTCTTGCAATAATAAACTGGCTTCTCCTTTGTATTCAGGTTTAAGAGCTCATCTTTACAGAATGGGAACAACTTTTAATATTTACCTATTGTCAGATGTTCTCGACGGTTCTGTTAAATTGCCTGAAGTTAATATTTTTCTCGGCGCATGGTATCTTGAAAAAAGTGAACGCCTGAAACTTATTTCGGCTTTAAAAGGTAAAGTTGCCGTTTGGTTTTACGGTGCCGGATATATGGATGAAACCGGTGCTTCAAAAAATAATATTTCCAAACTTACAGGTTTTTCATTCAAAGAACTTCATAACAAAAATCCCCAAATTAAATTTTTGAAAAATAAATCATGGAATGATAAACTTACCGGTAAAACATTCAAACCCGCCCTCTTCGGCGGAATGGATATTACAAATGTTTTTCAAACTTACGAGCAGCACATTGAAGGAGGATATGAAAAAATATGGGCTGTCAAAAAGAAACGCGGCGTAATTCCTCTCGCTGTTTATGATGACGGCACTATCGGTCTTGCTGCAGCAAAGTATTCCGGTTTTATTTCTGTTTACTGCGGCATCGCCGGTCTCCCGGCGCAATTTTTCAGAAATGTTCTGAAAAATGCCGGAGTTCATTTATACATTAATTCAGATAATATGGTAGAAGCGGACAATCATTTCCTTTCTGTTGGTTCCTATGATAAAAAGATAGAGTCTATAAATATTGCACCTGGCAAATATTTATTTAATATTCTGGAAAAGAGAAAAATATTACCGGTTAATAATGTTGTTAAAGATAAATTTCGGACAGGCGAAACAAAACTATATT
>JAOZNZ010000604.1 GCA_029933535.1 bacterium
CCTTGGAAAATAACTGAATTTGTGATATAATACCCTTGGAAAATTACAAAAACACCGAACGAGGGATTAAATGAAAAGATCAATTGAACATAAATTAATAAAATGGAAAAATGAACGTAAGCGGAAACCTCTTATAATCAGAGGCGCACGGCAAGTTGGAAAAACATATTCGATAAATTCTTTTGGAAGTAAACATTTTACTAATTGTGTTCAACTTGATTTTGAAAGGAATTTATCTTTAGCAAAAATATTTGAAGATAATCTTTCTCCAAAACAAATCATTTTACAAATCGAACTTTTTAGCGGCAATAAAATTATTCCGGGAGAAACGCTTCTTTTTATGGATGAAATTCAAGAGTGCGAAAGAGCTCTTCTTTCTTTAAGATATTTTTATGAAGAAATGCCGGAATTGCATGTTATTGCTGCGGGATCAATGTTAGAGTTTGCTTTGAAAGAAGTATCATTTCCAGTGGGAAGGGTTTCTTTTGAATGGATGTATCCAGTGACTTTTAAAGAATTTTTATTAGCTTCTAAAAAAGAACTTCTTGCTGAAGCTATTCCAAATGTCTTTGATTATAAACCAATTTCGGAAATTGTTCATAATATGATAATTGACCAATTGAGGATTTATTTCATTATTGGTGGAATGCCTGAAGCGGTAAAAGAATATATTGAACAAAATTCTTTTTTAAAGATTCCTAAAATTCATGAAGAAATTTTTTATTCTTATATGCAAACATTAGCAAAGTATAACAAAAGAACTGATGTTGAAGAACTTGATTACTTAATGAAAACAATTCCAAAATATGTTGGTTCTCAAATTAAATACACGACTCTTGATCCCGAAAGAAGAATAGAAAAAACGAAAACAGCATTACAAATTTTAGAAAAAGCATTAATTATACACAAAATACACGCTGCAAATGCAAACAGATTACCTCTTGGCGCATCGTATTCAGCAAAAATTTTTAAAACTTTGTTTTTGGATATTGGATTAATGCAATATACCTGTGGAATTGACGCTAATTCAATTATAAATGAAAAAGATTTGTCAAAAATATATAAAGGAGCTCTTGTTGAACAATTTGTAGGTCAAGAACTCCTTGCAGCCGGCGGATCAGAAAACAGAAAACTTTACTATTGGTCAAGAAGGGAAAAAAATAGTTCTGCGGAAATTGACTATCTTATTATTAGAAATGGTAAAATTTTTCCCGTTGAACTTAAAAGCGGGCCTGCGGGAAGATTAAAAAGTATGCACATCTATCTTGATGAAATAGAAAATGCTGAAACAGGTTTTGTTTTATCTCCTGTACTTCATAAAAAACAAAATGTAAATAATCTTACTTTTTTACCTTTTTATTCTGAATTAATTTAATTGATCTAATGAACGTGAGTATAGCGTTACTTCGTTGGATCTAAATAATGACCAAACTATGAAAAAACAATTGGACATTTCTTTTTTTGGGCTATTAGGTTTTGCTTAGAAATTAGATTAATTAGGTCAATTAGAAATTATAAAATTTCACTAAAACTTAACACACACACTAAACAAAAATGAATATACTAGCTTTTGATATCGGCGCTAGCAGCGGCCGGGCAATTATAGGAAAATATGACGGCGATAAACTTACGTTAGAAGAAGTCCATCGCTTTACCAACGGAACGACAAAAATTCGCGGGCATTTATATTGGAATATAACGCATTTGTATTCAGAACTTCAAACAGGAATTAAAAAAGCACAGGAAGTCTGTGAAATAACTTCTTTCGGAATTGATACCTGGGGTGTTGATGGAGCGTTTATCGGAGAAAACGATACTTTGCTCGCTCTTCCTTACGGTTACCGTGAATTCTCTCCTGAGAATATGGAAGAGTGTATAAATGAATTTGGTGCAGCCGAACTTTACGGTAAAACAGGAATACAATTCCTGCCTTTCAATACTATTTTCCAACTTTATAAACACAAAAAAGAAGAGAATCCATTGCTGAAAATTGCTGAAAGATTCCTCTTTATTCCGGATTATCTACGTTTCCTCCTCACAGGCGAAAAGCAAACAGAATACACAATCGCTTCTACCGGTCAATTATTAGACCCGCACACGAGAAATTGGAATCCGGATTTATTTGAAAAAATTGGAGTTCCTCAGGAATTAATGGGCGAAATAGTTGAAACTGGAGCTTTTTGCGGTACGGTTGACGGTACAAATATTAAAGCCATAGCCGTTGCGGGACACGATACAGGTTCCGCAGTCGTTTCTGTTCCGGCAGATAATTCGAGTGAAAACTGGGCTTGGATGAGTTCGGGCACATGGTCGATTATGGGTATAGAAACAAAAGAACCGATAGTTTCTGAAGAAGGCCTGGCGGATAATTTTTCGAATGAAGGCGGAGCTTACGGCACTATAAGATTTTGTAAAAATATTATGGGGATGTGGCTTGAACAGGAATGCAGAAGAATATGGCGTGAAGAAGGCAAGGAATATTCTTTTGCTGAAATGAAAGAAATGGTAGAAAAAACTCCACCCAACGGACCTATTGTTGATACTCGTGATTTGAGATTTATGCTTCCTGATAATATGATTGAAGAAATTCAAGCCG
>JAOZNZ010000605.1 GCA_029933535.1 bacterium
TGTTAATTGTTAATTGTTAATTGTTAATTGTTAATTGTTGAAAGGTTGAAAGGTTTGAAGGTTTGAAGGTTTGAAGGTTTGAAGGTTTGAAGGTTTAAAGATTGAATTCATAAGAACTATATATTCTTAATAGGTTTGTTTTATTTTAAAATTCCGTAACTTATCAAATCCTCAAATTTTTCCCATCTGATAACATGCTCTTTAAAGATTCCTTCTTTTGTCATTCCCAATTTTTCCATAACCTTGCCGGAAGCTGGATTTCTGATTAAATGTGTCGCAACGATTTTATGCAAATTCAAATTGGCAAAGCCATATTTAATTATCACATGCCCTGCTTCGGTGCAATAACCATTATTCCAATATTGTTTTCCAATCCAATAACCAAGTTCCGCTCTTTTGAATCTTTTATTTATAGTCAATCCAATTGCGCCAATCAATTCTTGTGTTTTTTTCAAGACGATAGCGTAATTGACCAATTCCCCTGCTTCAAACTTAGGCTGATGAGTAGAAATCCATTCTTGCGCCATTCCTTTTTCATAAGGATGTGGAATATTCAAAGTTGTATCAGCAATAACTTTCTCCCCCGCCATTTCTCTGACTTTTGGCGCATCGGACAATTCAAACGGCCTTAACAACAGTCTTTCAGTTTTTATTTGGGGTCTGTTTTTCATTTTAGTTTTTCTAATATATAATCATTTTGCTGTAAATTATTTTGCAAATATAATTGTTTTGATAAATTCAGCTTACTTCTTCACCATACTGCATTAAGCAAAGATTGTAGTAAATCCCCTTTTGAGCGATGAGTTTTTCGTGGGAACCTCGTTCAAGAATTTCACCATTGTCAAGCACAATAATTTCATCAACTTTTTTTATCGTGTTCAATCGGTGGGCAATTATTATACTCGTTCGCCCGTGCATCAATGTTTCAATCGCGTTTTGAATTAATGATTCGGTTGCGGGATCAACATTACTTGTCGCTTCATCAAGGATAAGCACTTTCGGGTCATGCGCGAGAGCTCGGGCGAAGCAAATGAGTTGTCGTTGTCCTGCGGACAGTGTAGCTCCTCTTTCGGCCATCATTTCATCAAATCCGCCGTTTAATTTATCGATAAAGGAATCTGCCTGAACCATTGCAGCGGCATGTCGCAGTTTTTCTTTTGATATATTTTCATCACCAAGATTAATATTATCGGCAATATTTCTACTAAATATAAACGCGTCCTGAAGAACGATAGCGATATGTTTTCTCAAATTTTCAAAATCCCAATCTTTTACGTCTGTACCATCGAGTTTTACCGCACCGGATTTTGTATCATAAAATCTGCAAATCAGATTAATAATTGAAGTCTTTCCGGCACCTGTTGGACCAACGATCGCCACACTTTTTCCCGGTTCGATTTTAAATGAAACGTTTTTCAACACATCTGTTTCATCTGTATACCCGAAAGTAACGTTATCGAATTCAACATATCCCTTTTGTTTTTCTGAAGAAGTTATAGTGGAATTATTTTCCTGAATTTCCGGTTTTTCATTTATGAGATCGAAAATTCTTTCCGCGGCAGCCATTGAACTTTGAATTATATTAAACCTTTGTGTCATATTCACCACAGGTCCAAACATATACCCGATATACAACAAAAAAGCAACAAGAGTTCCGATAGACATTGTATTGTGCATAATTGATATTCCTGCAAACACGATAACAAAAGCAACACTGACACTTGTAATCACATCAACCAACGGCCTGAAAATACCGAAAACAACAAGTTGCCTTATTCCGGCATTATAGTAATCACGATTGGTTTTGTAATAATCATTTTGCCGACGCTTCTCTTGTCTGAAAACCTGAATGATTTTAACACCGGAAATGTCTTCTGTAAGCCTCGCATTCAATCGCGCGAGGTGTTTCCTGATATCTCTAAAAACTTTTCTGACTTTTTTCTTAAAAATCATCGCGATAATTAAAAAAACCGGCAAAAGAGAAAATGAAACTAATGCTAAACGCCAGTCAAGCATAAGCAGCACTATCATACTGCCGAAAAACATAAGAACATCTTTAAGAGTCGCGACTAGAATTGTTGAGAACATTTCATTAACGGCTTCAACGTCATTAGTAACTCTTGTAACAAGTCTTCCAACGGGATTTTTGTCAAAATATGAGAGAGATAATTTGTTAAGATGTTCAAAAGTTTGTGTTCGCAGGATAAACATAGCCCGCTGCCCCATAATTTGAGTAACGATAACGTGACCATACTCACAAATCATTTTTACAACAAGGATGACTACAATAACGATTGCAAGATTTCTCACACCTGTAAAGCCAATATTTTGAGAAATGGATTTGTTATTGATATATTTATCAATGCCAAGTTTAAAAAAATACGGAACCAATAATTGCAAAGCGCTTGATAAAATAAGAAAAACAGTTGCTAATGCAAACATTTTTTTGTACGGCAGAACGTAACAAAGAATTTTCTTCATTAAATTCCAGTCGTAAATTTTTCCCGGACTGTCTTTTTTATGTATATTGTCGTCTTGCATTTCAGGTGTCAGGTGTCAGGTGTCAGGTGTCAGGTGTCAGGTGTCAGGTGTCAG
>JAOZNZ010000606.1 GCA_029933535.1 bacterium
CCGCCAACCATAGAGATATTTTTGGTTGTTATGCCCCCGGTATTTATTTTATCTATTTCATCTTTCAACTTTCTTGCCACGCTTTCCATTATCGTTCTTGCCACATCAGCCGCGGAATTTGTTTTAAAAATTCCGTTAGTTGGTTCATCTTCGATATTTATTATCAAACTATTATCGGATAATTTTGATTTACCGGCTTCCCGATTAAAGAAGTCAAATTTTTCTTTTTCGGGAATTTCATAATTCTCAGCTAATTTATTAATCCAATTATCTATCTTAATTCCTAATTTCGGTAAAGAAAATATTGCGCCCCAATGTCCTGTTTCATCTGATAAATAAGGATCAATAAGCACTTTTAATTTTAATGCTTTTTTTCTGTCAATTATGGGGAAAAATCCAACCCAGGATGTCCCGCAGGATAATAATAAATCTCCCTCCTCTTCTACTCCAACAGCTCGTGCCGCGGTCGGATGGTCAAAAGCGCCACTTATTACAATAACATCTTCAGATAATCCGGTTTGCTCCGCCGCGAATTTGGTTAAGTTTCCAATAGGAGTTCCTGTAGGCAGTAATTTTGAGAGTTGTTCCTCTTTAATTTCAAGTTTATCGAGAAAAGGTTTATGCCAGCATTTATCTAATTGATTATAAAGATGAGAAGTTGTCGCGGTAGAGTAATCTAATGTGAAATTACCGGTTAAACGAGAAGTAATAAAATCATTATTCATTACAATTCGTTTTGCTTTTTCATAAATTTCTTTAGCATTCTCTTTCCACCAACTCAAATGCGCGAGCGGAAAAATTTCTACAGCAGGCCACCCGGTTACAGGATAAACTTCATCTACTGTAAACAAAGATTTTACAGGTCGGGTATCAAGCCAGCTTATTATATTTGTTAAAGGCTTGTTCGCTTCATCAAGAAGCATTGTATTCCCTGTTGCTCCGGAAAAGCAAACAGCTTTTATTTTGGTTTTATTTTTTACCAATGAAGCAAATTCGTTTAAAATATCAAATATAGATTCCAACAAAATTTCCGGATTAGTTTCTTTAAATCCCGGTTCCGGTTCAATGTAATTCATTTCTCTTTTCGTAGCAGAGAGAACAGATAATGAATCGTTAACCAAAACAGCTTTTATGTTGGTTGTTCCCAGATCAAACCCAATGTATAAGTTTTGGTTCATATTTTTACCACTTCAAAATTCATTAATTTGCCAAACTTTTCAATTTTTTCTATTTCGTTTGTGTAAACCATTGCTGAATGATGTGTCCCGCCGTTTTCGCTATATTTCTCAAGAAAATCTGTAATTGGTATTTGAGGTTTAATCCAGCCGCGAATAGAATCTGATTTTTCATCATTTACATCCGGATTAAAAACTTTTACCGGCGCTATTATAAATTTGTATTTATCGCCTGCTGAAGGAGCCAAATTAACGAGTACCGCATTACCTTCTTTAAACGTTCCAACACCAATAACAGGATTACAACCATCAATAAACGGAAGAGATTTTTCGATTAAAACCGGTTGCAATTGTGTTAAATTCAAATTCATTTCACCCATGTGACTTAAAAATATAATGTCGTCTTCCCAACCGGGACAAAAAATTTCAACAAATGAAGTCTCAGGAAATTCTGATAATAAAGCTGATGTAAGAGCTGCGGTTAATACATCTCCTTCACCGGCATAACCTATTCCGCGCATCATTGATTTGCTTGCTTCAAGGAACGGCATAGTCGGGAAATTGGTTTTTGAGTTTACTTCGTTAAAATTCATTGAGAAACCTGATAAATTTTCTTTTTGAATCCATTTTCTTACAGCGAGCGCGGTTTTAATATTTTGTTTAAAAATGTCTTCATCTATTTTACGGCAATTATAAGTTTTTTTATCAGCAATAATTTCATTTTCTATTTCATCATCAGAAAGTTCATTTATTAATTTACTAACAGCTTCAGGCGTTGCTTGAACAACTTCGATGCCGATATTTTCTTTTAATTTATCAAACGGAATCTGGAAATCACCCATTCCTTTGAATTGTTTTCCAATAATTCCAACACGGACATTTTTCATAAATGATGCCATTTTAGCAGTCTTGACATCTGAGATCACTCTCTGAATAACATTTGATTTTTTCCAATGACCTGCTTCGATTTGGAATGGTTTATTGTTTCTCAAAAGGAGATTGCACATATCCTGCACACCATGAATTCCATGGTTCATCATAATAAGTTCGTCATTAACATTTACAGGCGAAAAAGAAAAATCATAAGTTGTATCCAAAACAACTATCGGTATTTTGGTGTTTGCAAGAACTTTTGATGATTCAAGTGAAGGTGAATAAGCAAGATGCAAAGTCACTATAGCATCAACTTTTTCCTTTTCAAACAATGCGACTGCCGTGTTAAACTCATCTTCAACGCAGCAAATCCCGGGATTTACGACTTCAATTTCACGTTTTTCAAATTCTTTTGATATGATATTATTAAATTCTGAAAACTTTATTCTTGCTTTGGGAACAAGTTCATCATACAGTTTTAAATATAAAGGCAAGAGTCCAATTTTTATTTTTTTCATTTGATTTTCCTTAAATTAACTGTTGCG